>JBBRPX010000005.1:0-41179 GCA_038227505.1 Chitinophagales bacterium | reverse complement strand
ATTTCTACAGGATGATTCCTCAATGCATGATTTACTTTGATTAATTTTTTGTTATCTACACCTGCATCTTTCCCGTCGTTGAAATTTTTTCCAATTACATCTGTATTTATTTTACTCATAAAATTTGCAAGCAGTGGTTTACAGGCATGGTCAAATAAATAACAGCCATATTCTGCTGTATCAGAAATAACCCTGTTCATTTCAAACAATTTTTTACGTGCAATGGTGTTTGCAATTAATGGTGTTTCGTGCAACGATTCGTAATAAGCAGATTCCTTTTTTATTCCTGCTTGCACCATGGTTTCAAATGCTAATTCCACCCCGGCTTTTATCATAGCTACAAACAGCAAAGCATTATCAAAAAATTCCTGCTCGGCAATTTTCATTGTTCCCGCAGGCGTTTTTTCAAAATCGATTTCGCCTGTTGCTGCTCTCCAGGCCAATAAATTTTTATCATCGTTTGCCCAATCTTCCATCATTGTTTTACTAAAATGTCCACTCATAATATCATCCTGGTGTTTTTGAAACAATGGACGCATGATCGTTTTTAATTCTTCCGACAATTCATAAGCTTTTATTTTAGCAGGGTTCGATAATCTGTCCATCATTGCAGTAATTCCCCCTTGCTTCAATGCTTCGGTAATAACCTCCACACCATATTGTATCAATTTAGATGCATAAGATTTTTCAATACCTTTTTCCACCATTTTATCAAAACAAAGTATTGAACCTGTTTGTAGCAAACCGCATAAAATTGTTTGCTCACCCATTAAATCAGATTTTACCTCAGCTACAAACGAGGAGTGTAAAATGCCTGCTCTATGGCCGCCAGTGCCTACTGCATAGGCTTTTGCTTGTTCTAGTCCTTTACCTTCCGGGTCATTTTCCGGATGCACCGCAATTAAAGTGGGCACACCAAAACCTCTTTTATATTCTTCTCTTACTTCTGTGCCGGGACATTTTGGTGCAACCATTATAACCGTTATATCTTTTCTTATTTGCATGCCTTCCTCTACAATATTAAAACCGTGAGAGTAGGAGAGAGTTGCGCCTTTTTTCATTAATGGCATGATGGCGTTTACAACTGCTGTATGTTGCTTATCAGGTGTGAGGTTTAAAACTAAATCGGCTGTGGGAATTAATTCTTCATAAATACCCACAACAAAATTATTTTCTGTTGCGTTTTTCCATGAAGCTCTTTTTTCATTAATGGCTTCGTTGCGCAATGCATAAGAAATATCCAAGCCTGAATCTCTTAAATTTAAACCCTGATTTAATCCTTGTGCACCACAGCCAATGATGACCATTTTTTTTCCTCTTAAAATATTTACACCATCTGTAAATTCAATGCTGTGCATAAAGCTGCAAACGCCAAGTTGGTTTAGTTGTTCTCTAAGTGGTAAGCTGTTAAAGTAATTCGCCATTATTTTCTCTTTTGTTAGTTTATAATTAAATAAAAATATTGGTAGACCTATAAGGTTTTAAAAACCTTATAGGTTTTATTTGAAGCACTTTTTGTCACATTGTAAAAACTTCCTCTTGCTGGTTCAAAAATTCATTCTCTACCAATTCATCACCAGGTGCAGACTCTTCATAAAACTTTAGTTTTTCATGAAAACCGCTACTGCCCTTGATTATGGCTATTCGTGCGCTACGAACAAATTCGATTAAGCCATACGGCTCTAATGCTTTAATCAATCCATCTGTTTCTTCTCTGTGACCAGTGGTTTCAAAAACGGTGTAATCTTTTCGTATCACAACGGCCCTTGCGCCATATTTTCTAAGTAATCTTTCTACTTTTACTTTTTCTGCAATTTCATCGGTTGGTACTTTATACAAAGCCATTTCTTGCCATACAACTTCTTCTTCCGTATTGTAAAATGCTTTTAAAACATCTACTTGTTTTTCTATTTGTGTACACAGTTTTCTAACTACATCTTCTGTTTCGTTTATAACAATGGTAAAACGATGTACACTTTCCACTTCGGTTGGCGATGTGTTTAAACTATCAACATTTATTTTTCTTCTGCTGAAAATAATGGCGATACGGTTTAGTAAACCAATTTGGTTTTCTGTGTAAACGGTGATGGTATATTCTGCTTTGTTCATTGTTTTAAATTTAAACTTCTACATCTTATTTTTAAACTCGCTCATAACTAGAACTCTCCGTACAAGTTTGTTTTCTTTGTGATTTCTTGGTACGAGTATTCATTTCGATAAAAGCTAAATTGAAAAACAAATTTTCATCCGCCATAAGCGGACGCCACCGAAGTAAAATCAAGGAACAAATGTTCGTCTCCAAAAAAATCTTCTTCTAGATCACAGCACATCTCTCTTTACTCCAAACCGCCCTCAGGGTTTGTAACCGCTGAAGGGGTTTGCAACCGCTGACGGGGTTTGCTCCTACTTCAATCGTATTTCACTAACACTACAACCTTGCGGCACCATCGGAAAAACGTTGTTTTCTTTTCCAACCATTACTTCCAATAAATAGGCGCCATCAAAATCCAGCATTGTTTTTAGTGAATTTTTTAAATCATGTCTTTCACTTACTTTTTTCCCTTCTATGTTGTAAGCAGCTGCAACTTTTACAAAATCGGGGCTTTTAATATTGGTGAAAGAATATCTTTTCTCCATAAACAATTCCTGCCATTGCCGCACCATTCCAAGAAACTGGTTGTTAAGAATAATTATTTTTACATGTACATCGCTTTGCATGATCGTACCTAATTCCTGTATCGTCATTTGTATGCCGCCATCGCCAATAACCGCTACTACTATACTTTGTGGTACGCCAAGTTTCGCACCTATTGCTGCAGGCAATGCGTACCCCATTGTTCCCAAACCACCGCTTGTAATATTACTTTTGCTCTGGTTGTATTTTGCATAGCGACAAGTAACCATCTGGTGCTGCCCAACATCTGTTACAATTATTGCGTTGCCTTCGGTAAGTTCATTTAGTGTTTTTATTACTTCGCCCATTGTCAATTCATCACTCGTTGGATTTAGTTCTGGAATAATACATTGCTCTTCTTCCTGTTTTGTATAATCTGCAAATTGTTGCAACCAAGCTGTATGATTTCCTTTGTTGATTAATGCAGTAAGTAAAGGCAACGTTTCTTTGCAATCGCCCCAAACGGCTACAGTTGTTTTTACATTTTTATCAATTTCTGAAGGGTCAATATCTAAGTGAACAACTTTTGCCTGCTTTGCATATTTATCTAAACGGCCTGTAACCCTGTCATCGAAACGCATGCCCACAGCAATCAACACATCGCATTCGTTTGTTAAAACATTTGGTCCATAATTGCCATGCATACCCAGCATACCCACGCCTAGCTTATGGTCTGATGGAATTGCACTCATGCCCATAATCGTCCATGCAGCAGGTAGATTTCCTTTTTCTATAAACGCAATAAATTCTTTTTCTGCATGACCAAGTATTATACCCTGACCAAAAATTACAAAAGGTTTTTTTGCTTCGTTTATTAATTTTGCGGCAGCAACAATGTATTCGTTTCTAACAATCGGTTTTGGCCTGTAACTGCGAATGTGTGTACATTTTGTGTAACCTGCATAATCAAACATTTGCAGCTGTGCATTTTTTGTAATGTCTATCAACACAGGGCCGGGGCGGCCGCTGCCTGCAATGTAAAATGCTTTTGCAAGCACCGATGGTATTTCTGTCGCATCCGTAATTTGATAATTCCATTTTGTAACAGGCGTTGTAATATTTATAACATCTGTTTCCTGAAAAGCATCTGTGCCTAATAAATGTGCATACACTTGTCCGGTTATACAAACAAGTGGCGTACTGTCTATCATGGCGTCTGCAAGACCAGTAACCAAATTTGTTGCGCCGGGCCCACTTGTTGCAAATACAATTCCTGTTCTTCCACTTGCTCGTGCAAAGCCTTGCGCAGCATGTATGGCACCCTGCTCATGCCTTACAAGGATATGGTTTAATTTTTCTTCATAGTCATACAGCGCATCGTATATCGGCATGATTGCACCACCCGGATAACCGAAAATAATATTTGCCTCTTCTGCAATAAAAGCTTCGAGGACAGCAACAGAACCACTAATAGAAGTTGTTGTCTTCAAAATTTCTTTCTGTTTTCTTTCTGCTACTATTTCCATAGTTTTTATTTTTTAATTCAAACCAACTCCTCTACAAAGATGATGGAACTTGAGTGGCTAGATTTTGCCTAAATGTTCTTTATATTCTTAAAATCTTTCCATTTTTTAATGTTAGAAGCTTCAAATTTAAAGTGTCTAAAAGTCAACCTTCCGCCGATTTATGGGGCCTCATCCGTCACACATCCTTCACTCGCATCTTTTACACACATGGCATATTTATACAACACACCTTTGGTTACTTTTAATGATTGTTGTTGCCAATTCTTTCTTCGCTCTGCAATTATTTCATCGCTCACTTTTAATATTATTGCTTTTGTTGGTACATCCAATTCAATAATATCATTATCTTCAACAAGCGCAATAAGCCCACCATTAAAGGCCTCTGGCGTTATATGTCCAACTACAAAACCATGACTGCCCCCGCTAAATCTTCCATCAGTAATTAGTGCTACATCTTTACCTAACCCTGCACCTGTAATGGCAGAAGTTGGTTTTAGCATTTCCGGCATACCCGGCGCACCTTTTGGTCCTTCATATCTTATCACTACTACATCTCCTTTTTTTACCCGACCACTTGCTATTCCGGCCACTAAATCTTTCTCTCCATTAAAAACCCTTGCAGGTCCTTCAAAATGCTCACCTTCCTTTCCGCTTATTTTTGCTACGCTTCCTTTCTCTGCAAGGTTTCCATATAATATTTGTAAGTGTCCTGTTGCTTTTAGAGGCGTTTCTATCGGATAAATAATTTTCTGGGTTTCAAAATTTATTGACAAAATATCTTTTAAATTTTCTGCTACTGTTTTTCCTGTTACCGTTATACAATCGCCGTGCAACATTCCTTTTTCTAATAAATATTTCATTACCGCAGGTACGCCACCATGCGCATGTAGTTCCTGCATTAAATATTTTCCACTTGGCTTAAAATCAGCGAGGACAGGTGTTACATCACTTATGCGTTGAAAATCATCTTGCGTTATAACAACATCAACACTCTTGGCCATTGCAATTAAATGCAACACCGCATTCGTACTTCCTCCAAAAATCATAATGATCGTTATAGCATTTTCAAATGCTTTTTTTGTCATGATGTCTTTTGGCTTAATGTCTTTTTCCAGCAATATTTTTATTGCCTCACCTGCATGCAAACATTCCGTTTTTTTATCATCGCTCAGCGCTGGGTTACTCGACGAATATGGTAAGCTCATTCCCAAAACTTCAATAGCACTCGCCATAGTATTTGCAGTGTACATGCCACCACATGCGCCTGCACCGGGGCAACTATGTTTCACTACTTCTTTAAAATCTTCGGGTGTTATTGTTCCTGCCAGTTTTTGTCCCAATGCCTCAAAGGCTGAAATTATATTTAGTTCCTCACCTTTGTAATGTCCTGCTTCAATGGTACCGCCATAAACCATTATCGACGGACGATTTAATCTTCCCATTGCCATAATTGAACCTGGCATATTTTTATCGCAACCGGGCAAAGCAATTAATCCATCATAATAAAATCCGCCACAAACCGCTTCTATACTGTCTGCAATTATATCTCTACTCACTAGGCTGTAACGCATGCCATCAGTGCCATTGCTGATACCGTCGCTGATGCCGATCGTATTAAAAATTAATCCAACCATGTCTGCATCCCATACGCCTTGCTTTACAATTTTTGCAAGATCATTCAAATGCATGTTACAAGTATTGCCATCATAACCCATGCTTGCAATTCCAACTTGTGGTTTTTTTAAATCTTTTTCCGTAAGCCCAATGCCATACAACATTGCTTGTGCGGCAGGCTGAGTTTCATCTTGCGTTAGCGTCTTACTATATTTATTTAATTCAATCATTTGTCAGTTTTACCTTCGGTAAAATTTTATTGTTTGATTTAGAGCATTTGTTTTTATGGCATCTTCGGTGGCGTCGCACATGTCAACATTTGTATTTCAATTTGTCTTTTATTAACTTGATTTGTTTGAAACGCAAAGGCGCCAAAACTCAAAGTTTCCCGAAGGGGATTTTACTATTGGATTTGTTTTTTTTATTTTTAATAATTTTTTACTCTTCGTGCATCTTTGTTCCTTTATGTCTTCGTGGTTCATTATGCATTTACCAAACTCTTCGGTTCAAGTTCTAATTCCAACACCCTGTTTTTATATGCTAATTGTATTCTTCTGCTAACGGATTCGTTAAATGGAATCTTAAAACCTTCGCCATCTAAACTTTCCCAGCCAATTGTTTCTGCCGCTGTACCGCAGTAGAACACTGCATCTGCAGCTTTTAGTTCTTCTAGTGTAATATTTTTTTCGATAACTTCTATCTCCAGTTCATCGCATATTTCTATTACTGTGGCTCTGGTAATTCCGGTAAGAATATTGCCCGGAGCAGGTGTAAATAATTTTCCATCTTTTTCGTAAAAAATATTTGCACCCGGCCCTTCAGCAACAAAGCCATTCATATCAGTGAGCAAAGCTTCATCGTAGCCATTGTCTTTTGCTTCCTGGCAAGCCATAATAGAGTTTACATAATGACCGCTAATTTTTGCATGTATTTTAAAACCTTTGGGGTTTGGTCTTTGAAAAGTGGAGAGCCCCACTCTTAATAATTTATCGCCCAGGTAAGCACCCCATTCCCATACGGCTAAAAGGATATTGGACGAAGTTGCTTTTTGTAAACTCATATTTGGCGGACAAAACACCAACGGACGTATATATGCATCTTCAAGATTGTTTCTTTCTAAAAGTTTATAAGATGCCGTAATCAGTTCTGAGTTAGTCCATGGATACGGTATTCCTACTGCTTCGCAGGATATTCTCAATCTGTCGTAATGTTCTTCCTGCTTAAAAATCTTTGTTCCGTTTGCAGTTTTATAAGAGCGAATTCCTTCAAATGCTGAGTATCCATAATGCAGACTCTGGCTGTACAAATTCATTTTTGAATCTGCAGCTTTTACAAATTCTCCGTCTAAGTAGATAATAGTTTCTTCGTTGTAATACATGTTTTTTAATCTTTTAAATTTCTTTTTTATTTTAAATAACTGTGGATTTTCTTAATGTTATATTCTCTCCGTTCATCCCCTCATCAATATTTTTATTTATATAGTCAACGATAAATCCTCCCACTGTTGAGGTAAAATAAAAATCTATCGGCTCTATATCTTTTGTAACTATTTTATTTTCTAATGTCCAGGCTACTGCAGCCCTTACCAATGCTGCTTCTTCTGTCATATTGAGATGATCTAATAGCATGGCAGCAGATAATATGGATCCGATTGGGTTGGCAATATCTTTTCCTGCTCCCTGTGGATAGGAGCCGTGAATAGGTTCAAACAATGCCGTTTTAAAACCTACAGACGACGTGGGTAATAATCCTATTGAACCGCTTATTACACTTGCTTCATCACTGATAATATCTCCAAACATATTTTCTGTGAGTATTACATCAAATTGTTTTGGGTTAAGAATTATTTGCATGGCTGCGTTGTCTACAAATAAAAAAGCTACAGTGACGTCCTTATATTCTGCAGCTATTTCCTGGACCACTTTTCTCCACAGTCGGGAGGTTTCTAATACGTTTGCCTTATCTACCAACGTAAGTTTTTTTCTTCTGTTTTGTGCTGCTTTAAATGCTAAATGTGTAATGCGTTCTATCTCTTCTCTTGTATACAAACATAGATCGGAAGCAACGGTGCCTTCTGCATTTGTTTCTTTTTCACCAAAATAAATACCGCCGGTAAGTTCTCTGTAAATCACAAAATCTACTCCTTCAATAATATTTTTTTTTAGTGGCGACAATGCATGCAGAGAAGGATACGAACTCACAGGACGAATATTAGCAAACAATTGCAACGCCTTTCTTAGTGCCAGTAAACCCTGTTCAGGTCTAACTTTCGCTGTTGGGTCGTTATCATATTTTGGGTGACCAATGGCGCCGAATAAGATTGCATCACTATTTAAACAAATATCAATTGTTTCTTGCGGAAGTGGATTTCCTGTTTTATCAATTGCATCTGCACCAATCAGTGCTTCTGTAAAAATAAATTCATGGTTAAACTGTTCAGCGATTGCGTTCAATACTTTGATTGATTGCGCTGTGACTTCCGGGCCGATCCCGTCTCCTTTTAATATGGCAATTTTAGCCCCTCCTAACCTCCCCGAAGGGAAAGAACTACCGCCATGCATGTTATATGTTTCTTGCTCCATTTTAAATTTATTTTTCTAACTTTTTTCAAATAGCTCTATATCGTTTTTTATACTCAACAAATAATCTATATCATCGTACCCATTTAGTAAGCATTCTTTTTTATAACTGCTTATTTCAAATGGCTCGCTTTCATTTGTTGAGTCTATGGTAATTGTTTGTTGGGGTAAGTTGATGGTTAATGTCGCATCAGAGCATTGTGCAAATATTTTTTGTAAAAAAGCATCTGTTACAATTACTGGCAGTACAGCATTGTTCAATGCATTGTTTTTAAAAATATCTGCAAAAAAACTGCTTACTACAGCCGTAAATCCATAATCAAGTATTGCCCATGCAGCATGTTCTCTTGATGACCCGCAACCAAAATTTTTTCCTGCAACCAATATGTTTCCATCGTATTGTGGTTGATTTAAAACAAAGTTGGAATTGGGTTTCTTTTCATCATCATTTTCATAACGCCAATCTCTAAAAAGATTTTTTCCAAAACCATCTCTTGTTGTCCCTTTTAAAAAACGTGCAGGAATTATTTGGTCAGTATCCACATTCTCCATGTTTAGTGGAACGAAGCGGGAATGGATAATATTTACTTTGTTTTTACTCATGATTTTTAAAATGTTTGCCTTCGCTATTTTACGCTCAGCCATCTCTCTTCGATGCAATTCTATTTTATGGTATGACAAGCGTGGAACAAGCTTACCCTAGAAACTTTTTATTAAACCAATTCTCTTATATCCGTTACTACTCCGGTAATAGCAGCAGCAGCAGCAGTTAGCGGACTTGCCAACAACGTTCTTGCGCCCGCTCCTTGTCTGCCTTCAAAATTTCTATTGCTTGTACTGATGCAATATTTACCTGCTGGTATTTTATCTTCATTCATTCCCAAACAAGCACTGCAACCCGGTTGGCGAAGTTGAAAACCTGCAGCTTCAAATATTTTGTCAATACCTTCAGCAATTGCCTGTTGTTCTACCTGTTTGCTTCCGGGTACAATCCACACCTCTACCTCGGCAGCTTTTTGTTTTCCTTTTACAAAATTTGCAACAAGCCTAAGGTCTTCAATGCGGCTATTGGTGCAGCTTCCAATAAAAACATAATCTATTTTTTGGCCGAGTACTGTATCGCCTTCATTTAAACCCATGTAGTTTAGCGCTTTTAAAAAAGCAGGTTTTTCTTGTTCGGCTAATGATTTTTCAGATGGTATAGATTCATTTATTCCTAATCCCATTCCCGGGTTAGTACCATAAGTTATCATGGGTGTAATATCAGCAGTATCAATATTTATTTCTTCATCAAATTTTGCATCTTCATCACTGTATAATTTTTTCCAATCGCTCAATGCAGTTATCCATGCTTCCTCTTTTGGTGCAAATATTTTTCCTTTTACATACTGAAATGTGGTTTCATCGGGAGCAATTAATCCGCATCTTGCACCCATTTCTATACTCATGTTGCAAACCGTCATTCTTGCTTCCATAGATAAATTGCGAATTGTACTTCCGGCATATTCCACTGCAAAGCCTGTAGCACCACTTGCCGTAATTTTTGATAAAATGTAAAGCACAATATCTTTCGACAACACACCATTTTTCAACGCTCCATTTACATTTATACGCATTTGTTTTGGTTTTGTTTGCAACAAACACTGTGTAGCAAAAACCATTTCTACTTCACTAGTACCAATGCCAAATGCAATTGCCCCAAATGCGCCGTGGGTACTTGTATGACTATCACCGCACACAATTGTCATACCCGGTTGAGTTATTCCAAGCTCAGGTCCGATCACATGAACGATACCTTGATATGGATGCCCCAAACCATACAATTCAATCACATTTTCTGCACAGTTTTTTATCAAAGTTTCCACTTGTATTCTACCTAAGTCTTCTTTTATTGGAAGATGTTGATTGATCGTAGGAACATTGTGATCTGCTGTTGCAACAATTTGTTTTGGACGAAATATTTTTAGTCCTCTTTTTTCGATTCCTGCAAATGCCTGTGGGCTCGTTACTTCATGTATCAAATGTTTGTCAATGTACAAAACTGATGGACCATCCTCGATAGTTTTAACGACGTGTTTATTCCAGATCTTATCAAATAATGTTTGTACCATTTTAATGTTTCTTTTTTTAAACTTCTACTGAACAGTGCTGTTTGCCCATTGTTTGTAAATCATCATCATTCACTTCCTTTTTTCCATCAGCTACCTGTAAAAAAACTTCATACAGTCTGTCTACATCGTTTCTATCAAACTCAAAACCTAATTTCTTAAAACGAAATGCCAAAGCACTTCTCCCGCTTCTAGCAGTAAGTACAATTTTTGAGTTATCTGCACCAACATCTTCAGGGTTTATAATTTCATAAGTAAGTGTATTTTTCAAAAAACCATCTTGGTGTATGCCAGAGGAATGTGAGAATGCATTGCTACCCACGATTGCTTTATTTGGTTGAACCGGCATGCGCATCACATCTGATACAATGCGGCTTAACGGATTCAATTGCCTGGTATTTATGTTCGTATAAAAGCCCATTGTTTTGTGTTGTTTAATAATCATGGCAACTTCTTCCAACGATGTATTGCCGGCTCGTTCGCCAAGCCCGTTAATGGTACATTCAATTTGCCTTGCGCCATTTATAATACCGGCAATAGAATTTGCAGTAGCCAAACCAAGGTCGTTGTGGCAATGACATGAAATAATTGCTTTGTCAATATTGGGTACATTGTTTGCCAGGTAAGCAATTTTTTCTCCGTATTGGTGAGGTAAACAATAACCTGTTGTATCTGGAATATTTACGGTTGTTGCGCCGGCTTTAATTACAGCTTCTATAACTCTTGCCAAATATTCGTTGTCCGTGCGGCCGGCATCTTCAGCATAAAATTCAACATCATCTACAAAATTTCTTGCCCACTTTACGGCCTGTATGGCCCTTTGTAAAATCTCATCATGTGTAGCATTAAATTTAGCTTTTATGTGAAGGTCAGAAGTGCCAATGCCTGTATGAATGCGTGGGCGTTTGGCATATTTGAGTGCCTCTGCGGCTACTTCAATATCATTTTTTACAGCCCGTGTTAGTCCACAAACTGTTACATTTTTTATAACTTTTGATATTTCATTTACAGATGCAAAATCACCGGGAGATGAAACGGGGAAACCTGCTTCTATGATGTCAACACCCAATGCTTCCAACTGTAGTGCTAACTCTATTTTTTCATTACTATTTAACTTGCAACCCGGCACTTGCTCACCATCTCTTAATGTTGTATCAAAAATAAAAATTTTATTTTCTTTCATTTTGTGGGGTATTAAAATGTGTAATGCACGAACGCTGCCTTAATTTTGGTATGATCTAAAACTAATTATCTTATAACCTCAAAAGAAATCTTAATTGTAATAAATTACGGTATTAAAACAACAGACTTTGGGCTGCAATGCTTTAGTTCAAAGGGCTTTGACAAAAATATTTTACGATGCCAAACAGTAATAATGATCCGCTTTTTTTATTGGTAAATTCACTAACCCCTGCTGAAAAGCGTCATTTCAGATTATATATTCTGCGCAACCAATCAAATGCAGATGCCAAGTTTGTTCAGCTGTTTGCAGTACTAGATGCTGCTAAAGATTACAATGAAGATCAAATATTAAAAAAAATAACATCAATAAGCAGGCAGCAATTGCCAAATATAAAAGCGCATTTATATCGAGAACTGCTTACAGCTTTACGCCTTTTGCACAGCGAAAAAAATACCGAGATACAAATAAGAGAACAAATAGATTTTGCAAGAATATTATACAACAGGGGTTTAATATTGCAGGCTTTAAAAATTTTAGAAAAAATAAAGGTAACAGCAAAGGCAAACAGTCATTTTATTTTAACGCAGGATATCCTTCAATTTGAAAAAGATATTGAATCCCGTCATATTACCCGAAGCTTAAAAGGTAGGGCAGGCAAGCTTATTGACGAAACCGGCTTTGTTTTAAAGCAAATAAATGAAGTAACGCATTTATCAAATGTTGCATTGCGTATGTATGAACTCTATCTGGAAAATGGTCACGTTAGAGATGAAAAGCACAGCAGAGAAATAGAAAAAACTTTTAGGGAAAATATAAAAGACATTAATGAAACTCAAATAAGCTTTTTTGGGAAAGCATATTTGCACCAGAGTTACTGTTGGTACTATATTATACAATTAGATTTTTCAAAGTATTACAGGCATACCCAAAAATGGGTGCAGCTTTTTGCAGATTTTCCGGAAGCAAAAAAAGATGATCCTTTCCTTTATATAAAAGCAATGCACAATTTGCTCAATGCACTTTTTATAACCGGCAATCATACAAAGATGATACATGAGTTAAAGGTGTTTGAAAAGTTTTATGAATCTGCGGGTGACTTTAATCAAAATTTAGAAATACAAAGCTTTGTGTATTTATATACTGCAAAAATTAATTTGCATTTTTTAGAAGGAACTTTTACCGAAGGTCTTAAATTGGTTCCAAAAATTGATGAAAAATTAAAAGAATATGCACAATATATAGATACGCACAGAGTACTCGTTTTTTATTACAAAATAGCAAGTATGTATTTTGGTTCCGGTAACAACGATGAAGCAATTGTTTACTTAAATAAAATTATACACTTAAAAGTAGGTCAATTAAGAACCGATATACAATGTTTTGCACGCCTCCTTCATTTAATAGCCCATTATGAACTAGGGAATATGGATCTTGTAGAATATTTGATCAAATCTGTTTATCGTTTTTTAGCAAAAATGGAAAATCTCGATGCAGTGCTGACAGAAGTATTCTCCTTTTTACAGAAGTCATTATCATCAAGACCAAAGAATTTGGAAAAGTTTTTTGTTTTATTGAAAGAGAATCTGGAAAAAACAGTCGATGACAAATATAGTCGCCGATCTTATCAGTATCTTGATATTCTAAGCTGGCTTCAAAGCAAAATAGAAAATGAACCCGTGCAAAATATAGTAAGAAGGAAATTTTTAGATAATGAAAAGTAGGTGTAATAAAAGTAAAGCCTGCAATTTTTTTATTATTTGTCTGTTTTAATTCCAAATTTTTATTTACTTTCGCAGCCCCAAATAGTTCTTTTGAATAATCCCTGCACTTGTGTTGGGGTTGGGAGTATCACCATAAGGCGATACGTTATCACCAAAAAAAATAAAATATGGCTAAAGAAATTACAGGCTATGTAAAACTCCAATGTAAAGGAGGACAGGCCAACCCCGCACCGCCAATTGGGCCTGCACTGGGTTCTAAAGGTGTAAACATCATGGAGTTCTGTAAGCAATTCAACGCAAGAACCCAAGACAAACCTGGTAAAATACTACCGGTACTTATCACTGTTTTCGGTGACAAATCTTTCGAATTCGTTATTAAAACACCTCCTGCGCCCGTTCAATTAATGGAAGCTGCTAAAATCACCAGCGGTTCTAAAGAACCAAATCGTGTGAAAGTTGGTAAAGTTACCTGGGCTCAAGTAGAAGAAATTGCGAAAGATAAAATGCCTGATCTTAATGCTTTTACGCTTAACAGCGCAATGAGTATGGTTGCAGGAACTGCCCGCAGTATGGGTTTAACTGTAGAAGGTAAAGCACCTTGGGAAAATTAACCTGCCTGCCGGCAGGCAGGTTGTCACCAACAAACAAAAAGAAAAATGATTACTAAAAAAAGAAAATTAGCAAACGCTAAGGTTGACGCTAACAAGGCTTATACCCTAAAAGAAGCATCAACGCTCGTTAAAGATATTAATACAACAAAATTTGATAGTTCTGTTGACTTACATGTTCGTTTAGGTGTAGATCCTAAAAAAGCAGATCAGGCTATCCGTGGTACGGTTTCATTGCCACATGGTACAGGTAAAACCAAATCTGTTTTGGTACTTTGCACGCCGGATAAGGAAGCAGAAGCAACTGCTGCAGGTGCAGATTTCGTAGGGTTAGATGAATTTATTGCAAAAATTGAAGGTGGTTGGACAGATGTCGACGTTATTGTAGCAACTCCATCAGTGATGCCGAAATTGGGTAAACTTGGTAAAGTATTAGGGCCACGTAATCTTATGCCGAATCCTAAAACCGGTACGGTAACAAACGATGTTGCAGGTGCAGTGAAAGATTTAAAAGGTGGTAAAATTGCATTCAAAGTAGATAAAGCAGGTATTATACATGCTTCTATTGGCCGTGTAAGTTTTGCACCTGAAAAACTTGTTGAAAATTCAATGGAATTTATCAATGCGCTTATTAAACTAAAACCGGCTACATCTAAAGGTACTTACCTAAAAGGCGTAAGCATGGCTAGCTCAATGAGCCCAGGCATTTTGGTTGATACTAAATCTGTTCAAAACTAAAAACCTCACCCGTCCTCTTCAAAGGAGAGGTGAAGGAATAAAAATAATTGAAATGACAAAACAAGAAAAAAATGACGTGATAGAAGTGCTGAAAGGCAAGTTCTCTCAATACAACAACTTTTATATTACTGATACAGAGAGTTTATCTGTAGCACAAATTACAACTTTACGTAGCCATTGCTTTGATAAGCAAGTGGAAATGAAAGTAGCAAAAAACACCCTTATTAAAAAAGCATTGGAAAGTATTGATGCTGAAAAATATGCAGGTGTTTTTGACTCTTTGCATAAAGTAACTGCTTTAATGTTCAGCGAAAATCCAAAAGATCCGGCTGTAATTCTTGCAGGTTTCCGTAAGGCAAACAACAATGAAAAGCCTTTATTAAAAGCAGCTTTTATTAATGGAGATGTCTTTACAGGCGACAACCAGTTGAAAGCACTTACAATGATTAAAACCAAGAATGAGCTTATCGGTGAAGTTATTGGTTTGTTACAGGCGCCAATTCAACGTGTATTGGGTGCATTGCAAAATAAAAATGTAGCTAAAGCAGAAGAAACTCCTGCAGTTGAAGCAGCACAGGTTGCCGAAGTAGCACCAGTTGTTGAAGCAGCTCAGGTTGTTGAAGCACCAGTTGCTGAAACGCCTGCTACTGATGCTCCTGCAGATGAAGTTCCGAGAGCATAATCAGTACATTAGCAAATTATCTAAGTAAAATATTTTTTTAATAACACATCCGCCGGAGTGAATAACAATGAAGGCGGAAAAAAACAATAATCATGGCAGAAATTAAGTCACTTGCTGAAAGTTTAGTAAACTTAACAGTTAAAGAAGTACAGGAACTAGCTGAATTCTTAAAATCAGAATACGGCATTGAACCAGCTGCAGCAGCAGTTGTAATGAGCGCAGGCGATGGTCCGGCAGCAGTTGAAGAGAAAACATCTTTTGATGTAATTTTGAAAGCAGCAGGTCCAAACAAATTAGCTATTGTTAAAATCGTTAAAGATCTTACAGGTCTTGGTTTAAAAGAAGCTAAAGACTTAGTTGATGGTGCTCCAAAAGCAATCAAAGAAGGTGTTGATAAAGCAACAGCTGAAGAACTTAAAACTAAATTAGCTGATGCAGGTGCTGATGTTGAAATAGCATAATTCTTTTTAGAATATTTTTGAAAGCCTCGAAGTTTACTTCGAGGTTTTTTCTTATACACCCTAGCCTCTCTAACCTTTTTGTTCCTTTTATTTAATTTATTTAGATAATATCATTGTTTTTAGGATATTTACAAATAAACACCAAACAACATTATGAGAATTAAATTATTAGCTTATTTATCCCTATTTATTTTTTTTACAACATCGTGTAATTCTAAGAAAGAAACAAATATAGAAGTATCAAAAAGGACTGTTTTTTTTGATACAAAAGGAATGGATAGCTCAATGAAGCCCGGGAATGATTTCTTTACTTATGCCAACGGTGGTTGGATGAAACTAACAAAAATACCTGACGATCAAACAGGCTGGGGAAGCTTTTACGAATTGTTTGAAAAGAACCAAAAACTATTGAGGGGTATTATTGAAGATGCAGCTATCAGTGCTGATAAAGTTGGTACAATCAAGCAAAAAGTAGGTGACTATTATACATCTGGAATGGATACAAACGTTATAGAGAAAAAAGGGATGGACCCAATAAAGCCTTTGCTTGCAAGGATTGATGCAGTAAAAGATTACAAAGAATTAATTGCCTTGCTTGCGAATCTGAATGCGGAAGGGCAAGGGCACGACTTATTTGGGTTTTATGTAGCAGCAGATGATAAAAATAGTCAAAAGAACATTCCAATTTTTACACAATCGGGACTAAGCCTGCCTGAAAAAGATTATTACACAAAAAAAGACAGTACAAGTAAAGTAGTAAGAGCAGCTATGTTGGAATATGCAAAAAAGTTGTTTCAATTTACTGGGGTAGATTCTATTACAGCAAGTAAAAATGCAGCTTCGATATTAGCACTTGAAACGGAAATGGCAAAAAGCCACAAACTACCGGCTGATTTGCGGGATCCACAAAAAAATTACAACAAACGCAGTATTTCAGATTTACAAAAAACAATTCCAAATATTGATTTAGGCTTATTTTTTTCGGAGTTAAAAGTAACTCCCGATAGTGTGAATGTCTCTCAGCCTGACTATTATTCAGCGTTAAATAATTTACTTGCTACACAACCCATTGAATCGTGGAAAAATAAAATGAAGTTTGGATATATATCCGGTAATGCTTCACTTTTAAGCAAAAATTTTAGAGATGCTTCTTTTGCCTTTAACAAAATATTTAGTGGACAAAAAGTAGAACAAAGTCGATGGAAAAAAATTGTATCGAGGGTTGATAGGGGTTTGGGTGATCTTGTGGGGCAATTATATGTAGAGAAATATTATACTGAAGAAGCAAAAAATAGAATGAATGAATTGGTAGAAAATTTACAGAAAGCCTTTGCTGCTAGAATATTAAAAAGCGAGTGGATGAGTGACACCACAAAAAAGAAAGCAATTGTAAAACTGAATGCTTTTTTAAAAAAAGTAGGGTACACTAGTAAATGGAAAAAATATGACGATGTTAAAATAAGTAAAGACGATTTTTTTGGTAACGTACAAAGCATAAAAGCGCACGACTTAAAGGAGTCACTTGCAAAAATAGGTAAGGATGTTGATAGAACAGAATGGAGTATGACTGCACCAACAGTAAATGCATATTATAATCCAAGCAACAACGAGATTGTTTTTCCAGCGGGTATTTTGCAGTTTCCTTTTTTTGACGTAAACGCAGATGATGCCATCAATTACGGCGGAATTGGAATGGTGATAGGTCACGAAATGACACATGGTTTTGACGACCAGGGAAGCCAGTACGATGAAAAAGGAAATTTAAAAAATTGGTGGAGTAAAGATGATTTAACCAAGTTTAAAGCAAAAACAAATTCCATAGTAAAACAATACGATGCATACAAAATGCTGGGAGATATGCATGTAAACGGTTCCCTTACACAAGGCGAGAACATAGCAGATATTGGCGGGCTTTGCATTGCTTACGACGCTTTTAAAATGACAAAGCAAGGGCACGACACTACAAAAATTGATGGCTTTACACCTGACCAAAGATTTTTCTTAAATTTTGCTCAGATATGGAGAGTAAAAAGCAGAGATGAAAACATCCGTACCCAACTACTTACAGATCCTCACTCGCCTGAAAAGTTTCGTGTAAATGGACCATTGGTTCATTTTGATCCTTTTTATGCTGCATTCAATGTAAAAGAGGGTGATTCGATGTATATTAAGCCTGAAAATAGAGCGAGGATCTGGTAATATATTTTTAAACATTAAAACATAAAAAAATGAGCGACGAAATTATTAAAGAAGGAGAAGGTTTTTTCGACAAGTTAAAAAACAAAGCTTCCGAGCTTGCTGATAAAGCAGGCGATGTTTGGGATGATGCCACTGTTAAAGCAGAAGATCTTTGGGATAAAACAAAAGACAAAGCCGAAGGTGCGTGGGATGCAACAAAAGAAAAGGCAGAAGAATGGAAAGACAAAGCTGAAGATAAGTATGAAGAGTTTACCGGCAAAACCCATGATGCAGTTGCTAATGCAACAGATAAAGTCGAAAACGCGACCGATACGGCAGCCAATAAAGTGGATGAAATAAAAAATGATATACACGAAAAAGTATTAGATGTTAAGCAAGATGCTTTAAGTGCCGAAGCTACCCGAGCAGCAAATTCAAAAGAGGATTTGAGTAATATTTAGTTGCCTAAAAAATTAATTTTAAGGGTTGCTTTTTGCAGCCCTTTTTTGTTGATACCTTATATATAAAATACCTGATTTCCTATATAGAACATAAATAATTTACAACTTTCCACAACACCCTTAAATAAAATTATTTTTTCAGTGCTTATTATCTTTAAATATGAATATCAATTTAATTGCAGCACAAATTTTTGAGAATTGTGTGAATCCTAAAACTACCGTAAAAGCAAAAAGAATTTATAATAACTGTAAAATTACTCTGCAGAAAATAGAAGATGATGTTTTTTATTTTCTGTGCCAAAGTGAAACCGATGAAGATCATAATTATGAAGTAGAAATAGATTTTACTAATGTAGATGACCCTGCACCTGTTTGTGACTGTCGACAACATGAAAATGAGAATTTTTGTAAACACGTAGCAGGGTGTTTAATTTTTTTACAAAAAAGCGGAAATACTCAGAATGTGACATTAATTGAGTCTGGGGAAAAAAGTATTAAGATGGCAACTATAACAGAAAAGAAATCTCATCCGGAAAATGGAAATGCTTCTTACACCCAAAAATACATTTCAAATAATTTAAATGAATGGAGTATTTTTTACGGATTGACAGAATCGAAAAAGTGTAGATTAAAAGATTTATTGGAGAATGGTAATGTATCTATTTTATTTGAATCCAAGCAGAAATCGTTGACGGCAAATGTACTGGATGGCAAAAAAAACATTTTTAGTAGACATAAAAAAAATTCAAGATAAAATTACTGCACAATGCTCTTGCGGCAAAATTAATAAACCCTGCGAGCATACAGCGGCCGTCCTTTACAACATTGTAAAAAATAAAAAAAATAATTATTATTTAGATACGCTGGTGGAAACCACGCCTCAAAAAAATATGCTTCTTTCAAAATATGGGTTAACTGTTACTGATCTTGAAGCAGAAATGTTTGAATTTTATTTTGCCAATACGGATTTAAAAATAAAACCCAAAAATAATAATATTATAGAACTTGCCAACTGGAATACAGGTGGTTTTATAAAAAGAATTATTCAGGAAAAGAAATCAAAGCCTGCTTTTAAACCTGCCGTAAATAATAATTATATCTGTATTTTGAGTTTGTATGCAGGCTCTCCAAAATTGAGGTGGCAGCCATATATGATACAAGGAAATGTTGATGATATAAAAACCATTGATAAAATTGTGAGAACTGGTGTGAAGGATGAAATTTATACCACCTGTAAAAAAGATGCAGATTTTATATACCTTTTTACGCCTAATGGTATGTGCGATAAATTAAAAGAAGATGGCATACTAAAATATTATTACAATGCTGAAAATGAAATGAAAGGGCTTAGTCCTGCAAATACCCACGAAGTAAAAAGAATAATGATTGAAGCGTACAAAAAAAATATAGATCACTTGTCAGAAGCTGATTATTTTTTTACATCTACCTCTAAATCGCACAAGCATAAGGTGGCAGATTTGGTGCAACTAACTTTTAGCAAACAATATTTTAAACTGCATTTAAAAGTAACTGAACAAGGTAAATTTATAAACATACAACCTTTTATAAAAATAGAAGAGGAGATAATTCCGGTTATTGATTTTGATAACAACGGAGATTTTCTTTTAATAAAAAATCAAATTGCCTACTTACCAGTTAATGAACCTGCATGGCGAATATTGGGAGAATTTCAGCAAAAAAGTGAATTGCTTTTTCCGCAAACAGAAGCAGATAAATTAATAAAAGAATATTTATGGCCGCTTAGAAATGATATTGGGCTGGAGCTGCCGCCGGCAAGTGCGCCTCAAATTTTAGATGCTTCTCACACCAGCTTTGCAGTGCGGTTAAAAGAAATGGAACCTAACTTTTTGCTGTTTGAGCCCATTATTATATACAATGATAAAGAAGCGTTGTTGGATGGAGAAGATATAGAATTGTTTGATAATAATGAGCTCAATATTATAAATAGAGATGAGGAAAAGGAGCTATTTTTAAAACAAACAATCGAAAATCTTCATCCGAAATTTGCTGAACAATCTGAAGAAATTTATTATTACCTAACTTTTAAGGAAGCACTCGAAAAGGGATGGTTTTTTGAAGCAATAAAAAAACTGAAAGAGGAAAATATTGAAATTTCCGGGCAAAAAAAATTAACCAAATTTAAATACAACAACCACAAACCAAAACTGGATATTAAAGGTGGCAGCGGCATAGATTGGTTTGAACTAAAAATAGAAATAACTTATGGGAATCAATTGGTATCACTGAAAGCATTGAGGCAAGCCATTTTAAATAAAAGCGATTTTATACAATTGGGCGATGGCACACTTGGTATGTTGCCTGAAGATTGGGTAAAGAAATTTAGACCACTGTTTCAACTGGGCAATGTAAAAAATGAAAATGAATTGCAGGTGTCAAAATTTCATTATACCCTTATTGAGGAACTGTATGGCAATATAAGTGAAGATGATATTTTAAAAGAACTGGCACTAAAAAAAGAGCAGTTAAACCAAATAGAAAATGTGCAGACAATTGCTAAATCAAAAAATATTTCTGCTAAACTAAGACCTTACCAGTTGGCAGGTTTAAATTGGCTTAACCAAATGCATCAAATAGGGTGGGGCGGCTGCCTTGCAGATGATATGGGGCTTGGTAAAACCTTACAAGCCTTGTGTTTTTTGCAAAAATTGCACGATGAAAAAAAATCAGTAAAGGCAATAATTGTTTGCCCCACATCGCTTATTTATAACTGGCAGGCAGAAATAGATAAATTTACAAAAGGTATAAAGTATTTAATTCATCATGGGATGGACAGAGAATTGCCAAAACAAAAAAGTACAAAATGGAATTTACTAATAACATCTTATGGCACTTTAAGAAACGATATTGAACTTTTTTCTACACTAAACTTTGAGGTAGCTATTTTAGATGAAAGCCAAGCTATAAAAAACCCTGTATCGCTTATCACAAAGGCTGTTCGTCTTATTAATACTAAATACAAATTTGTGCTAAGCGGCACACCTGTACAAAACAATACATTTGATTTATATGCTCAACTCAATTTTTGTAATCCCGGTTTATTAGGTAATCAAGAATTTTTTAAAACAGAATTTGCTACGGCCATCGATAAGTACGGCGACAAAGAAAAAAGTGAGCAGCTTCGCAAAATGGTTTTTCCGTTTATACTAAGGCGTACAAAAGAGCAGGTAGCAAAAGATTTGCCCGATAAAACAGAAACAGTAATGTATTGTGAAATGGGCAGCTACCAGCAAAAAATATATGATACAGTGAAAGAGGATTACAAAATAAAAATCTTGGGAAAAATTGACGATGTAGGTGTTTCCAAAGCTGCATTTTTAATTTTAGAAGGCTTAAATAAACTACGGCAAATATGCGATTGCCCATCTTTAATTACTGATGTAGACAAAAACAGATTTAAACAAAGTAGTATAAAGTTAGATGAGTTGATGCGTGAAATTGAAGAGAATATCAGCAATCATAAAATGCTTATTTTCTCTCAGTTTTTAGGCATGCTTGCTTTGGTAAAAGAAAAATTGGAGACCGATGGTATAAAGTACGTTTACTTAGATGGAAGTACAGCGGCAAAAGATAGAAAGATGCTGGTAGATAAATTTCAAAGTGATAAAACGATTCAGGTATTTTTAATAAGCCTAAAAGCCGGCGGTGTTGGGCTTAACCTTACGGCGGCAGATTACGTTTATGTATTAGACCCATGGTGGAACCCAGCAATAGAAGACCAGGCAATAGACCGTACACACCGCATAGGTCAAACAAAAAAAGTGTTTGCTTATAAAATGATTTGTAAAAATACTATTGAAGAAAAAATAATGCAGTTACAAGCCAAAAAGAAAACGCTGGCAAAAGAACTAATATCAGATGACGCATCCTTTGTAAAAAAACTAACCAAAGATGATGTGGCTTGGTTACTCAATTAGAAGAATACACATTTCTGCCATTTTTACCGTTCTCGCAACTCAACTTCAAATCCTTACTGTAGCTCAACATAATATATTTCAAAATCCCCACCTTTCTCAAACTTCCTGCCAAAATCAATTATTTAAGTATTTATTTAATTTTATTGCTTACCTTTGCGGTCCTTAAATTGGCATAGTAGCGCAAGCTCTATTTTCGCTTAAGGGTCTTCACTAAACGTTTTAATTAATATATGTCTGCAACAAAAACAAATGCTGCTAAGCGTATCAACTTTGGAAAGGTTGAACTCATAGCGGAACAACCCGATTTGCTCGGTATCCAGATTCAGTCTTTTAAAGACTTTTTTCAGTTGGAAACCACGCCCGATAAGCGTAATGTAGAAGGATTGTTTCGTGTGTTCAAAGAAAATTTCCCTATAAGTGATACCCGAAACATTTTCGTATTGGAGTTTTTAGATTACTTCGTAGATCCACCACGCTATTCAATAGATGAGTGTATTGAAAGAGGTCTAACTTATGCTGTTCCATTAAAAGCCAAGCTTCGTCTTAGCTGTAATGATGAAGAGCATGTGGATTTTCAAACAATTGTACAGGATGTGTTTTTAGGGAATATTCCTTACATGACACCCCGTGGTACATTCGTAATTAATGGTGCAGAAAGAGTTGTCGTGAGCCAGCTTCACCGTTCACCCGGTGTATTCTTTGGTCAGTCCACTCACCCTAACGGTACCAAAATATTTTCAGCTCGTGTAATTCCTTTTAAAGGTGCATGGATGGAGTTTGCCACTGATATTAACAATGTCATGTTTGCTTACATTGACCGTAAGAAAAAATTCCCGGTAACTACTTTACTTCGTTCTATCGGTTTTGAAACTGATAAAGACATACTTGAATTATTCGGTATGGCGGATGAAATAAAGGCAGATAAGAAAAACCTTGAAAAACAAATAGGCAAACGCCTTGCAGCTCGTGTTTTAAGAACATGGGTAGAAGATTTTGTTGATGAGGATACCGGTGAAGTTGTATCAATTGAAAGAAATGAAATTATTCTTGAAAGAGATACGGTTTTAGATGAAAGCAACATTGCTACCATTCTTTCAGTGGAAGTTAAAAACGTATTTGTACAAAAAGAAGAGGTAAGTGGAGATTACTCTATCATTTACAACACTTTAAATAAAGATACTTCTAACTCAGAATTAGAAGCTGTACAACATATATATAAGCAACTTCGTGGTGCAGATGCGCCGGATGATGAAACAGCTCGTGGTATCATTGATAAATTATTTTTCAGTGATAAGCGTTACGATCTAGGAGAAGTTGGTCGTTATAAAATCAACCGTCGTTTAGGCCTTGATTTCCCAATCACTAAAAAAGTTCTTACAAAAGACGATATAATCGCTATCATTAAGACACTCGTTGCCCTTACAAATGGCAAGAGTGAGGTAGATGATATTGACCACCTTAGCAACCGTCGTGTACGAACTGTAGGTGAACAATTATATGCGCAGTTTGGTGTTGGTCTTGCCCGTATGGCACGTACAATACGTGAGCGTATGAACGTAAGAGACAATGAAGTATTTACACCGGTAGATTTGATTAACGCAAGAACTTTATCTTCTGTAATCAACTCTTTTTTCGGTACTTCTCAGTTGAGCCAATTCCTAGACCAAACCAATCCTTTAAGTGAGATAACGCATAAGCGTCGTATCTCCGCACTAGGACCCGGAGGTTTAAGCAGAGAGCGTGCAGGTTTTGAAGTACGTGACGTTCACTATTCTCATTATGGTCGTTTGTGTACAATTGAAACACCTGAAGGACCAAACATTGGTTTGATATCTACACTTTGTGTACATGCCAAAATAAATGAAATGGGCTTCATCGAAACACCTTACCGTAAAGTAACGGGTGGTAAAGTAGATATGAAAAAGGTTACATTCTTAAGTGCTGAAGAAGAAGATACTGCCAAGATTGCTCAGGCAAACGTAGATATAGATGAAAAAGGAAATTTTGTTGATGACAGAATCAAGTCCCGTCAGACAGGTGATTTTCCAATTTTAGATAAAGGAGAAGTAGAATGGATGGATGTGGCACCAAACCAGATTGTTGGATTAAGTGCTTCACTAATTCCTTTCTTGGAGCATGATGATGCCAACCGTGCCTTGATGGGTTCAAACATGCAACGCCAGGCGGTTCCATTGATTAGACCGGAAGTCCCGATTGTTGGTACAGGTCTAGAAGGTAAAGCTGCCCGTGATGCACGTATTCAGGTGCATGCAGATGGTGATGGTGTGGTAGAATATGTAGATGCAAATGAAATACACGTTCGTTACAAGCGTAGTGAAGTAGCGCAATTGGTAAGTTTTGAAGATGCGCTTACAATATATAAATTAACAAAATTCGTTCGTACCAACCAAGAGACAACCATCAATTTACGTCCTGCGGTTATCAAAGGACAAAAAGTATCTGAAGGTGATTTCTTAACTGAAGGTTATGCAACTTTAGGTGGAGAACTTGCTTTGGGTCGTAATATGAAAGTGGCTTTCATGCCATGGAAAGGTTACAACTTTGAAGATGCGATTGTAATTTCTGAGAAAGTGGTAAAAGACGATTTGTTTACTTCTATTCACATAAGTGAATTTGAAACTGAAGTGAGAGATACTAAATTGGGAGAAGAGGAATTAACGCCGGATATTCCAAATGTTTCAGAAGAAGCTACAAAAGATCTTGATCAAAACGGTATTATTCGTATTGGTGCAACCATTAAAGAAGGTGATATTATTATTGGAAAAATTACACCAAAAGGTGAAAGCGATCCTACACCGGAAGAAAAATTACTTCGTGCAATATTTGGTGATAAAGCCGGTGATGCAAAAGATGCATCCCTTAAAGCGCCAAGTGGTACAGAAGGTGTTGTAATAGACAAACGTTTATTTCAACGTGCTAAAAAAGATAAGAATGCAAAGGTTCGTGAAAAAGCTCAAATTGATAAGATTGAGAAAAATCATGAAGCTAATGAAGAGAAACTGATGCAGATGTTGCAAGACAAATTGCAGACCATGCTACTGGAGAAAACGAGCCAAAGTGTTACAAATAATTTTGGTGAAATTTTGATAGGAAAAGGTGTAAAATTCACTGCAAAAAATCTTGCTGGTATTGATTATGTAAATGTTAATCCATTGGGTTGGAGTAATGATGAAAAAACGAATGATTTAATCAACACGTTGCTTCACAATTACAACATTAAATTTAACGAAGAACTTGGTCGTTACAAGCGTGAGAAATTCAACATCTCCATTGGTGATGAATTACCTGCAGGTGTATTGAAACTAGCTAAAGTTTACATGGCTATTAAGCGTAAACTAAAAGTGGGAGATAAGATGGCTGGTCGTCACGGTAACAAAGGTATTGTTGCTAAAATCGTTCGCCAGGAAGATATGCCGTTCCTTGAAGATGGAACACCGGTAGATATCGTACTGAATCCATTGGGTGTACCAAGTCGTATGAATCTTGGACAGATATATGAAACAGCATTGGGTTGGGCAGGTGAAAAATTAGGTGTGCGTTTTGCAACCCCGATTTTTGATGGTGCTTCGGTTGATGAAATTGCTGAAAATATTGAAAAAGCAGGTCTTCCTAAATTTGGTCATACTTATTTGTATGATGGAGAAACAGGAGATCGTTTTGATCAGAAAGCAACTGTGGGTATTATTTATATCATCAAACTCCATCACATGGTAGATGATAAAATGCACGCACGTTCTATCGGACCATACTCTCTTATCACACAACAACCATTGGGCGGTAAAGCACAGTTCGGTGGTCAACGTTTTGGTGAGATGGAGTGTTGGGCGTTGGAAGCTTATGGAGCTGCCAATTTGTTACAAGAGTTGTTAACTATCAAATCTGATGATATCATCGGACGAGCTAAAACATATGAAGCAATTGTTAAAGGAGACAACATACCTAGACCCGGTATTCCTGAATCTTTCAATGTATTGGTACATGAGTTAAGAGGATTAGGACTTGATCTTAAGTTTGATTAGAGCCCCTCCTAAATCCTCCCCGGAAGGGAGGACTTTGTGAGAACTCAAAAAAAATAAATCATTTCAAAAAATTATGGACTCCAAAGTCCCCTCCTCCGGAGGGGATTTAGGGGAGGCCGAAAATCAATTATAATATGGCATTCAAAAAAGAAAATCGTCCGAGATCAGTATTTTCTCAAATAACGATTGGTTTGGCTTCGCCCGATAATATTTTAGAAAGAAGTTACGGAGAAGTATTAAAGCCTGAAACAATTAATTACCGTACTTACAAACCCGAAAGAGATGGTTTGTTTTGCGAAAGAATTTTTGGTCCAGTAAAAGATTACGAGTGTGCTTGTGGAAAGTACAAACGTATTCGTTATAAAGGTATTGTATGTGATCGTTGTGGTGTTGAAGTTACGGAGAAAAAAGTACGTCGTGAGCGTATGGGTCATATCAAATTGGTTGTACCTGTTGTACATATCTGGTACTTTAAATCTCTACCAAATAAAATTGGTTATTTACTTGGAATGAGTTCTAAGAAATTAGAAACCATCGTTTACTACGAGCGTTTTGTGGTAATTAATTCAGGTATCCGTGCTGATAAAGGACAGAACTATGGTGATCTTTTAACTGAAGAAGAATATTTGGATATACTCGATACACTTCCAAAAGAGAATCAAATGCTTCCGGATGAAGATCCAGAAAAATTTGTTGCTAAAATGGGAGCAGAGGCCGTTCATGCTATGCTTGAGCGTTTAGACCTTGATCAGTTAAGTTTCGATCTTCGTAATTCAGCAGCAAACGAAACATCTCAACAACGTAAAGCAGATGCGTTAAAGCGTTTGAGCGTTGTAGAAAGTTTTCGTGATGCAAATACAAGAATATTAAATCGTCCAGAGTGGATGGTGATGCAATATATTCCGGTTATTCCACCGGAACTTCGTCCATTGGTCCCATTGGATGGTGGTCGTTTTGCATCTTCAGATTTAAATGATCTATACCGTCGTGTAATAATTCGCAACAATCGTTTAAAGCGTTTGTTGGAGATTAAAGCACCGGAAGTAATTTTAAGAAATGAGAAAAGAATGTTGCAGGAAGCTATTGATAGCTTGTTTGACAACAGCCGTAAATCAAATGCTGTAAAAGCAGAAGGGGGACGTGCATTAAAATCTTTATCAGATGTACTAAAAGGTAAGCAAGGTCGTTTCCGTCAAAACTTGTTAGGAAAGCGTGTGGATTATTCAGGTCGTTCTGTAATTGTGGTAGGACCCGAACTTAAAATGCACGAGTGTGGTTTGCCAAAAGATATGGCGGCAGAATTGTTTAAGCCGTTTATCATCCGCAAATTAATTGAAAGAGGAATTGTAAAAACTGTAAAAAGTGCCCGCAAATTAGTTGATAAAAAAGAAGCTATCATTTGGGATATTTTAGAGAATATATTGAAAGGTCATCCGGTAATGTTGAACAGAGCCCCAACCCTTCATAGATTGTCTATTCAGGCATTCCAGCCTAAATTAATTGAAGGAAAAGCAATTCAACTTCACCCATTGGTTACCGCTGCGTTCAACGCCGATTTTGATGGTGATCAGATGGCGGTTCACGTGCCCTTAAGCAACGCATCTATTTTAGAAGCTCAGTTGTTAATGCTTTCTTCTCATAATATTCTTAACCCGCAGAATGGTACTCCAATCACCCTTCCTTCTCAGGACATGGTACTTGGATTGTATTACATTTCTAAAGGAAAGAAAACAATTGGCGACGACATTGTAAAAGGTGAAGGAAAAGCTTTCTATTCTGCTGAAGAAGTTATCATAGCATACAACGAAAAGAAAATTGATCTTCATGCAAATATTAAAGTAAGAGCAAACTTTCGTAACAACGATGGTACTTTAACTTTCAAATTAATTGAAACAACTGTTGGTAGAGTAATATTTAACCAGCATGTTCCAAAAGAAGTAGGTTTTGTAAATGCATTGCTTACAAAAAAGAATTTGCGTGAAATTATAGGTGACATTATTAAATGGACATCTGTTCCAATCACAGCAAGATTTTTGGATGATATTAAAACACTTGGATACCGCATGGCATTCCGTGGTGGATTGTCGTTCAACATTAATGATTTAATTATCCCTGCAATTAAAGAAGAATTGGTTGCAAATGCACAGGTTGAAATTGCTGAAGTAATGGATAGTTATAATATGGGTTTAATAACAAACAATGAGCGTTATAACCAGATTATTGATATCTGGAGTCGTGTAGATACGAAAGTAACGGAGACATTGATTCGTGATCTTGCTCAGGATAAACAAGGGTTTAACTCTGTTTATATGATGCTTGATTCCGGTGCCCGTGGATCTAAACAACAAATTAAGCAGCTTGCCGGCATGAGAGGTCTGATGGCTAAGCCACGTAAATCTGGATCATCTGGAAGTGAGATTATTGAAAATCCTATCCTTGCAAACTTTAAAGATGGTTTGAGTGTATTGGAGTACTTTATCTCTACGCATGGTGCCCGTAAAGGTTTGGCCGATACGGCCCTTAAAACTGCTGATGCCGGTTACTTAACCAGAAGATTGGTGGATGTGGCTCAGGATGTTGTTATCAATGAAGAAGATTGTGGAACCCTTCGTGGTATTGCAACTTCTGCATTAAAAGACAACGAAGATATCATTGAACCATTAAGCGATAGGATTGAAGGTCGTATGAGTTTGCATGATATTTTACATCCTCAAACGGAAGAAGTTCTTGCTACTGCCGGTGAAGAAATTAGCGCCGATACAGCAAAATTAATTGACGAAAGTGGAATAGATACTGTTGAAATTCGCTCTGTACTTACCTGCGAAAGCAAGCGTGGAGTGTGTGTGAAATGTTACGGTAAAAACCTTGCATCTGGTACAATAGCACAACGTGGAGATGCAGTTGGAATCATAGCAGCACAATCAATTGGTGAGCCGGGTACACAGCTTACATTGCGTACTTTCCACGTGGGTGGTGTTGCGGGTTCTACTTCAGTGGAATCTAGTTTGTATGCAAAGTTTGACGGTACTTTACAATTTGACGGTTTGCGTACTGTATCTACAGAAGATGCTGAAGGTAAAAAGCAAGTTGTGGTTATTGGACGTACAGGTGAAGTAAGAAACATTGATGTAAAATCTGATCGTTTATTAAACAGTATGCACGTTCCTTACGGATCTGTATTAAAAGTAAAAGACGGACAGAAAGTAGCTAAAGGTGATCCGATTTGTACATGGGATCCATTTAACAACGTAATTGTTGCGGAAGTAAGTGGTACTATTAAATTTGATGCATTGTTAGAAGGTATTACGTACCGTGATGAAGCAGATGAGCAAACAGGTCACAGAGAGAAAGTGGTTATTGATACAAAAGATAAAACCAAATTACCATCTATTATTGTAGAAGGTAAAGAGAAAAAAGGATACAATTTACCGGTAGGTTCTCACATCGTAATAGAAGAAGGAGATACAGTAAGAAGTGGACAGGTCCTCGTGAAAATCCCTCGTGTGTTAAGCAAGTTGAAGGATATTACCGGTGGTTTGCCGCGTGTAACTGAATTGTTTGAGGCACGTAACCCAAGTAACCCTGCAGTTGTTTGTGAGATTGATGGTGTGGTTGCATTCGGTGCAATTAAGCGTGGTAACAGAGAGATTATTGTTGAAGCAAAGGATGGTGTTGTTCGTAAATACCTAGTTCCATTGAGTCGTCAGATTCTTGTACAGGATGGTGACTTTGTAAAAGCAGGTTCTCAACTTTCGGATGGTCAGACAGCTCCCGCAGATATCCTTGCTATTAGAGGTCCGTTTGCAGTACAAGAGTACGTTGTGAATGAAATACAAGAGGTATACAGATTACAGGGTGTGCGTATCAATGACAAGCACGTTGAAGTTATCGTACGCCAGATGATGAGAAAAGTAACAATCGAAGATGCTGGTGATACCATATTCTTAGAAGGAGATACAGAAGATAAACAAGAGTTTAATGCAGAAAACGATAACATATTTGATAAAAAAGTTGTTACAGAGCATGGTGATAGCACCAAGTTTAAAACAGGTCAAATTGTTACACTTCGTGATGTTAGAGAAGAAAATTCTATTTTAAGAAGAGCTGATAAAAAATTAGTTGAATTCCGTGATGCAAAGCCTGCAACATCTTCACCGTTGTTGTTAGGTATTACAAAAGCGTCGTTGGGTACACAAAGTTGGATGTCAGCCGCATCGTTTCAGGAAACAACAAAAGTACTTTCTTCTGCAGCCATACAAGGAAAAACAGATCCTATGTTAGGTTTAAAAGAGAATGTAATAACTGGTCATCTTATACCCGCGGGTACAGGCATGCGTGAGTTTGAAAACATGATCGTAGGAAGTAAAGAAGAATACGAAACGTTGATGACTACTAAAGAAGCGATGAACTTTGATGAAGAAGAGTAATCTTTAATTAGTTAAAATAATATTGAAGGAGTAAGATGAAAGTCTTGCTCCTTTTTTTATCCATAATATATATCAAAAACGAATAAAGGAATTAGTTATTAGTACTTTATCTAAATAAATTTATGTGGTAATACATTACCCATTTCTTTGAATATTTACCCATTAAAATATATTTGTGTAGTAAGATTTTCTCAACAAAAAGAATGTTTATGTTAAAATAAAATGGCACAATTAATGAATTTTATTTGTTGGTTTTTCATAGGATATTGGATTAAATCGGGACTTAATTTTTGTTAGGTCCCCTTTTATTTTTAACCAAAACCATTCTTGCTAACCAAGTATTATTTATTCGCTTAGGTTAAAGGCTACCCAAATTAAAATCAAATATTTAAGGTGAAGGTGGTTTGTGTTAAATTGCGCTAACTTAAAATTTTTGAGCTGATGAGACCATTTTTAATAGCAGTGAATTCCCTACTTATTATTGCAGTTATTTTTTTATACATCAAAGTGTATAATAAAACCTCAATTAAAAAAGTCGAGTCTTCAAGTAATGCTACACTTAGCAATGTTACAAACTTAAAATCTGCATCAATTGCTTTTGTAGAACTTGATTCATTGAATGAAAAAATAGGTTTTATAAAAGAACGCAGAAAAGAATTGGAGATCGAACAAAAAGCTATTGAAACAGAATGGCAAAATGGTTACAGAGGTTTAGAGAACCGTAAAAACGAATTTCTTAAAAGAGGGAATTCAATTACCCAACAGGAAGCAGAAAAGTTTCAAGGTGAATTGTTACAACAACAGCAACAGGTAGATCAAAGAAAGCAGGGGCTTACACAAAAACTGAGCGAAAAAAGTTACAAGTTCATGGATGATATTCAAAAAAAATTAAAAGATTTTTTGAATGAATACAACAAAACAAAAAACTATCAATATATACTCACAACTGGTACAGGCTTAGATTATATGCTTTATAAAGATTCTAGTTTTAATATTACGCAAGATGTTATAAAGGGGATGAACGACTTAATGTTGACTAAGAAATAAAGAGACGAATTAGTCGATTTTTTTCTATTAGAATTCTTAAACGACAGTTTTACCTACCCCAATTTTATTTTGTACAAGCCTTTGACTATATTGCCATTCTAAATTTATTACATGGCCGAAACTACACAAGAATTCAAACCTTCGTTAGGGTTATTAGATGCAACAATGATTGTAGCTGGATCCATGATTGGCTCTGGAATCTTTATAGTTAGTGCAGATATAACACGTAATGTAGGTAGTGCAGGTTGGCTTATAGCTGTATGGCTAATCACTGGTTTTATGACTTTAACTGCAGCTTTAAGTTATGGTGAATTGAGCGCTATGTTTCCGAAGGCAGGTGGTCAGTATGTTTATTTAAAAGAAGCATATAATCCACTGGCGGGTTTTTTATATGGCTGGAGTTTTTTTGCGGTTATACAAACTGCAACTATTGCCGCAGTAGGAGTCGCGTTTTCTAAATTTGCAGGTTATTTCATTCCTGCTTTGGAACTTAATGATAACAATATTTTGTTTCAAATTTTCGGACTTAAAATTTACACCGCGCAGATCGTATCAATCTTATTAATTGTTTTACTAACCTGGATAAACACCGGTGGTATAAAAAGTGGTAAAATAATTCAAACTGTATTTACTGTAGTAAAATTATTATCTCTTTTTGGGTTGATAATCTTTGGTTTTTTGCTGGCAGCTAAAACTGAAATTTGGAATGCCAACTGGCAGGATGCATGGGGAATGAAAACCAGAAATGCTGATGGAAGTATTTTAGGAGGAGTTGCAGGAAGTGCTGTATTAGGGGCGATTGCAGCGTCTATGGTCGGCTCTATTTTTAGCAGTGACGCATGGAACAATGTAACTTTTATTGCCGGTGAAGTACGCAACCCTAAAAGAAATATTGGGCTAAGTTTATTTTTTGGAACACTCATCGTTACGATGATTTATGTTGCCGCAAATTTAATGTACATAAGTGTGTTACCATTATCAGATATTGCATCAGCACCACAGGATAGAGTTGCAGTAAGCGCCAGCAAAGCAATTTTTGGAAACATTGGTACTTATGTAATAGCCGTTATGATTATGATATCAACTTTTGGCTGTAACAATGGATTAATACTTGCAGGCGCAAGAGTTTATTACACGATGGCTAAGGATGGCTTATTCTTTAAAAAAACTGGTACACTCAACAAAAACAATGTTCCAGAATTTGCGCTGTGGATACAATGTATAGTAGCATCCCTACTTTGTTTAAGCGGAAGGTATGGTGATCTGTTAGATATGATTTCTTTTGTGGTTGTACTGTTTTATGCGCTCACTATTGCAGGTATTTTTATTTTAAGAAAAAAAATGCCGAATGTAGAAAGACCTTACAAAGCCTTTGGTTATCCTTTATTACCTGCCATTTATATTATTATGGCAATAGCTTTTTGTGCCTTACTTATTTTTTATAAACCAACTTATGCCGGTTGGGGTCTCGCAATTGTATTGGCAGGTATTCCTATTTATTATGTAGCAGTAGCTAACAATAAAAAAGTAAATATTTAATGAACGTAGCTGAATTTGATAAACTGTTTGAATCGTTTTCATTTTTGAAAATTGGAGTTGTTGGCGACGTTATGCTTGATACTTACTGGTGGGGCAGAGTAGAACGAATTTCGCCTGAGGCGCCTGTGCCCGTGGTTGCAGTAAGCAACAAAGAACAACGAATTGGGGGTGCAGGAAACGTTGCTTTAAACGTTGCAGCGCTTGGCTCAACCGTAAGCATAATAAGTGTTACAGGAAACGACGATGAAGGAAAGCAACTCATATCTCTTCTCAGTGAAAATAAAATAAATACAGATTATATTTATAAAAGTGATGATCGCATCACAACTAATAAAATAAGAATTATCAGCCGAAACCAGCATATGATGAGGCTTGATGCAGAAGTTACCACTTCGCTTAACACATTAGATGAAGAAAAACTTATTGCTGCGTTTACAAAATATGCTAATGAAGAAAAACCACAACTTGTAATTTTAGAGGATTATAATAAAGGAGTTCTATCTGAAACATGTATAAAGCAAATTGTTGGTATTTGTAAAGAAAGAAATATTTTAACTGCCGTAGATCCAAAACGTAAAAACTTTTTTGCTTACAAGGGAGTAGATATTTTTAAACCTAATTTACAGGAAGTAAAAGAGAGTTTAAATATTTTAGGTAGTAAAATTTCAGATGAAATATTGCAGGATATGCACAAACAATTAAAAGAAAAATTACAACATCATATTTCGTTTATAACGCTTTCAGAAAAAGGAGTTTTCTATGAGAATAATAATGAGAAAGCAATTATACCAACTCATATACGCAGCATTGCAGATGTTAGTGGTGCGGGAGATACTGTAATTGCAGTAGCCTCTGTAGTATATGCAGCGAGCAAAAATATCCGGTTGATGGCAGAAATAGCAAATATTGCAGGTGGCTTAGTTTGCGAAGAAGTTGGCACTGTTGCGATAGATAAAAATAAATTGCTTGGAGAATGTAAACATTTACTCGTTGATTAACTTATTAGTAAAATCAAATAGTTTTAAGGTAGAAAATATATAGAGAGTAAAATCCTTTCAAAAATAAAAAATACACATGCAACCATTCTCGATAGTAATTCACGGCGGAGCCGGAACAATTTTAAAAGAAGATATGACCCCAGAGCTTGAGAAAGCTTATACTAAAGGATTAGATGAAGCTTTATCTGCAGGATATGCAGTGTTAGAGCAGGGCGGTGAAGCTGTAAATGCCGTAAAAGCAGCTATAGTTGCGTTAGAAGATAACTTGCTTTTTAATGCCGGCAGGGGTTCTGTGTTTACAAAAAAAGGTGTACAGGAAATGGATGCAGCAATAATGGAAGGAAAAAATCGTGAAGCAGGTTCAGTAGCCGGAATTAGAAATGTTAGAAACCCCATTGAGTTAGCAGCTGAAGTGATGCATAATAGTAACCATGTTTTTTTAAGCGGCAAAGGAGCAAATGACTTTGCAATTAAACAAGGAATAAAATTAGAGCCCGATGAGTTTTTCTTTTCGCAATTTAGATATGACCAATGGAAAGCAATGAGAGATAGTGATAATTATTCTTTAGATCATACACACCAGGGCTTGGAAGAATTAATGAAGGATAAAAAATTTGGAACTGTTGGTGCTGCAGCATGTGACAAAAAAGGCAACATTGCTGCAGGCACGAGCACCGGTGGAATGACAAATAAAAAATATGGCAGAATTGGCGATAGCCCAATTATTGGTGCAGGCACTTATGCAAACAATGCAACATGCGCAATTAGCTGCACAGGGCATGGAGAGCCATTTATAAAAGCTGTTGCTGCGTATGATGTAGCTGCACACATGGAATATAAAGGAATGACTTTAAGTGAAGCTATGAATGAGGTGGTACATAAAAAATTAATAGCCTTACACGGTGAGGGTGGAATGATTGGAGTAGATGCAAAAGCAAATATTAGTATGATGTTTAATAGTGCTGGTATGTACAGAGCAATGCAGCATTGCGATGGGCAAAAAAATATTTCAATTTATAAAGATTAAATATTTAAACATGCACTAATAGAATTTGATAAAACTTATGAAAAAATTTGCAATAATTGTTGCCGGTGGTAGTGGTACGAGAATGAACAATGCTACACCAAAACAATTTTTATTATTAAAAAGTAAACCGGTCCTTTTTTATGCTATTAATACTTTTTTAAAAACTTATAATGACTGTAAAATTATTTTGGTCTTGCCTGAAGAGCATGTAGGCGTAGGGCAGGAAATAATAGATGCTTTTTTTGATTATAAAAGTATACAGATTGTAATTGGTGGGCGAACTAGATTTCATTCTGTACAAAATGGACTTGCATTGGTGGATGAGAGTGACAGCGTTGTATTTATCCATGATGCTGTTAGACCTTTATTAAGTAGCAATTTAATTAACAGGTGTTACGATTCTGTAATGGAATTTGGTACTGCTGTACCAGTTATAGATTGCAAAGACAGCGTTAGAATTATTACAGAAGCCGGCAACGAAACGGTGGAAAGAGGTTCCATAAAATTAGTGCAGACGCCTCAAACTTTTCATAGTAAAATTATATTGCCAGCTTTTTTTGGTATTGATTATAAAGATAAATTTACTGATGAGGCTAGTGTGGTTGAGGCTTTTGGGCTGAAGGTGGCTTTAGTAGAAGGGGAAGATGAAAATATTAAAATAACAAAAGCTGCAGATCTTTTAATTGCAGAGGCGATTTTGAATAGCCATTAACCTTCCAAATCTTAAAGGTCTTATTATTATCAACATTATTTTTTAAAATAACGAATGGGATACGGAAGATTGTTATAATGATAAAAAAATACTGGTTCATCCATTGGACAATATTTAGCAAGAAGGAAATTTACACCTGGAAGATCCGAACCAACAAAATCCAATACTTTATCAGTTCCACTAAACTCTTTTATTAATTCATCAAATAAAAATGTTGCAGCCTCTTTTTTTCTACCTAATGCTGTTGAAGGATTCATTATAGTGTAAATCCTTTTTTCATCAACTAAACAAATTATTGAACATAATATCCTGCCATCGCAGGCACACATACTTCGGGTAAAGCATTTGTTCTTTGTATGCAGCAATTTACAAACAGCTATAAATTTTTTATAATCATTACCTGATAAATGTGGTGTTCTGCAACCATAATATTCTCTATATAATTTAACTGTGTATTCAATATTATTTTGCATGCTATATTGAATTTTATTTTTTACCTGCTTCCTTAAAATTCTTTTAAGATCTGCAGAATAATGCGCAAAAATAGATTCATATTCATCTTTAAGGTGTAGAATAAAATTTGTGCGCTGCTTCACTAAATTTAGAGGAATTTTATTGGCATAATTAAAAAAAATATCTCCATAACGTACTTCACTTTTTAATAATGGTAACACCTTATCAATATTTAATGAAGGGTTTTTCCCAAACAAACCTAATTGTGGTGTAAACGGTGGAATGTAAAAATACTTAAAACCCCATTTCTTTTTTATTGGTAAGGGCAACACAAATTCGTAATCATTGATAACTATAGCATTCCAATTAGGAGCCATAATATCCAAATAAAACGAATAAGCAAAAATTAAGGAATTGCTTGAGGTTAAAACGCATTCATCCCATTTACTTTTATTTATTTCAGTATGCTTTAGATATTTTATTATCACGTTTATAAGCTTGGCTGTGAAAATAATTTACGTACAGTCAGCTGCTGAATATCTATGCTAAATGAAATATTTTTCACAAATTTCTTTTCAGTAATTGTTGATTTAAAGTAGTCGTTATAAACTTTACTATATGCCAATGGAAAGTATACGTTCAACACATTTTTAATTAATGATACTTGTAAGCCTGCATCATACAAAAACCTGCCGGTACTGCTGTTTTTTTGCCATGCTTCTGCGTAAGTGCCAATATCTAAGAAAAACTTTACAGGTATTTTTAAAGGCAATAACTCCAGTGGGATTATATTTTTGGGAATAGTTGTGGTAAGATTAACTGCTACCAGCCAATCATCTGTCTTGCCTATTTTACTGCTTAATAAATCTGTACGTACTTTAAAAAAACCATCTCTGTTCATTATTTGTTGGCTTGCAAAACCATCAAACTCATTTCTGCCAGCAAAATAATTACTGTAACTATAATCCTCGTAACCCTTTGGTCCGCTCATGTTTAAATGATAAATATCCGTTTTATACTGGTTGGTAAAACTTTTGTCGACTGTATAAATAAATTTGCCGGCAAACAAGCGTACGTTTAAACCGCCTTTATCAGCATAATTAAAAAAGTAATTTCCGGTAAAATTTACCCTCACAAAACCGTCGCCCTGTTCGCCTTGTAATACTGCATTGTAAGGATATAAAACGCGGTTGTTTTCTAAACTAAACTGTAATTGATTTACATACCGTTGCTCTTTTGGATAGGTTATTTTATCAATATTATTTATAAGATCCCTTTTAAATAAAATGCCTGTTTCGTTTATAATAAATGTTTTAAACTGTATAAACTTTTTAATCTGGCTAAGAGGATTTTTATTTGCGAACACATACTTTAAAGAAGGTGTAAATTTAGAAAACTGCAGAGGATTTTTGGTATTTGTTGAATCTGTAAAAGAGCCACCCGTGAATTTTTCAGCACTTAAAGAAAGCGTTAATTTATCTCCATTACCTGAAGTAAACCATTTATATTCCAACCTGCCAATACCATTTATTTTTTTTGTACCTGTTGCAAATAATGGTGCCGCTATAAATTGAAAATTACTTGGAGGTAAATTGTAATTATGAATAACACCACCAATCATAAGTTTATCGTAATAATTGTAGCCGAATGCCGGCATTACTGATATATAATGAAACTTATTTGTTTCTTTTAAATTGAAAAAGCCGGTCAGCTTTATTTTCTTTTTCAGCGGAGTATCTAATGCTCCTTTTTGATTTAATAAGCTAAATATTTTTTCTAGCGATTTACCCGAAATCTCTTCGGCGACTGCCTTAAAATCTTCTGGCGTTGGATGTTTAAATTGCCATTTTTCATAGTATGCACGCATCACATTATTAAAAGTGTCTCTTCCTAATTCTGTCTCTAATTTTTTTAACCAAAGCGAGGTTTTTGTATATGCTACGAGGTTATAATTCAATGCTGAAAAATTTTCGGAGACAGTGCTAATTGGTTGATCTTTTTTTAATTTAATTACTGTTTGTAATAAATTTTGTTCCGGGTATTTTGTTATTTTATTATTTATAAAATTGTTTGTGTATTTACTGTTTAAAGTTTTTATTGCAAATGTTTTATCATATCTAAGGTCATAAAAACTATTCATTCCCTCATCCATCCATGGGAATTGTCTTTCATTAGTTGCAAGTATACCTTGGAGCCAATTGTGACCTACTTCATGGTTTATAACCGACTCCAGTGTCGCCTCTGAAACGCCTGCCGTCAGTAAACAAACAGTTGGATATTCCATTCCACCACTTGTAGGCGCAGCATTATCAACTACGCTAACGATGTTATATGGGTATTCTCCAAGCCATTGGCTTTTTGATATTAGTGCTTTTTTTATAAACGATAAACTATTACCCCAAAGCGTTTCATTAGCCGGTAAATAGTAAGCAAAAATATTTAGGATTTTGCCCGAAGCAAGTTGCAAGGTATCTTGCTTTACCAAAAATCTTTTATCTGCAAACCACGCAAAATCGTGGATCCTATCTTGTTGATATTTTAAAGTCTTTAATTTTGGTGAAGAATTTGATGAAATGTTTTTTTTCACATCTGTAATATCCCTTTGTAACTGAAAAGAATTATTCTTTTCAGTTAAGAACAGCTTTTCATCTTCATGTTGAAGTTCACCTGTTGCAGCTACAACATAATTTTGGGGAACAGTTATTTCTACATCAAAATTGCCAAATTCACTGTAAAATTCTCCCTGGTCTAAATAAGGCATTTCGTGCCAGCCATCTTTGTCATAAACTGTAGGTTTCGGATACCATTGTGTTATTTGGTAAGATTGCTTAATATGCCCACCTCTTGAAAAATTATAAGGCAATTTTACATAAAAAGGTGTTTCTATTTTGACCATTTTACCCGGCTGTAATGGATGTGGAAGCAAGAGTTTTATTATGTCCTGGTGTTGTGGATGATCTTCGGTTACTGCGTTTATTTTATCTACTTTAAAATTTAATTTGTTGATGTAACCCTTCATATTTTCAGCAGAAAAATAAAAGTCAGTTCTGCCGTTTTCAAGGAGCTGATCGCTAAATGCTGTGTGGTCGTTTTTGTAGGCATTCGGCCAAAGATGAATCCATATAAAATTTAGTGTATCAGGAGAATTATTATAATAATCAATTTGCTCAAAACCTGTAATACTATTGTCTATATCATTTAAAGTGACTGAAATTTTAAAGTCGTTTTTTTGTTGCCAGTATTTTTGTTGGCAGTAGGTAAACTCCACAATAAATAAAACGGCAGTTAATAGCAGTAGTTTTTTCAAAAAATTATTTTTTCAAAAATAATGAAATTACATAGAACAGTAAGCTAATGGATTTGCTTTGATAACGTTCTGCCTTTTCTACAAATTGCATAATAAAAGTTGATAAAAGTTTTATTGGTGAAGGGCGCGTTGCTTAGCCATAAACACTTTTTGTTGCATTTGAACAAAAAGGTTGAAGGCGGGCGACGAACAAATGTTGATTTCTATTAAAATGAAAAGAGCCCCCAATTATTAATTACTTGCCCTTGCCTGATAAAATAATGCGGATGGTATGTAACATTATTTTAAAATCGAGCGAAAGAGAAATATTTTCTACATAAATAAGATCATATTGCATTCTTTGTATCATCTCGTCAAGCGTAGAAGCGTATCCAAATTTAACCATTCCCCAGCCTGTAAGACCTGGCTTTACTTTTAAAAGGTATTTATATTCAGGGCTTAATTGTATTAGCTGATCTATGTAAAATTTTCTTTCAGGCCGAGGACCGACTAGGCTCATATTTCCAGTAAGAATATTCCATAACTGTGGCAGTTCATCTAGCCGCCATTTACGCATAGTTTTACCCCATGCTGTTATTCTTTCGTCGTTATCGCTGCTCAGCATTGGCCCATCTTTTTCTGCATCAGTTTTCATCGACCTAAGTTTGTACATGGTAAATGGTTTCCCTTTAAAACCAATGCGCTCTTGCGAAAAGAATATTGAACCAGGTGATGAAAGCTTTATTCTTAAAATTGTATATAAAAAAACAGGTGAAATTATTATACTTCCAATTATGGCAATAAAAATATCTGCTAATCTTTTTATATTTTGTTGCCAAAGGGGCATTTCTCCAAAGTGCACATCTATCAAGGGAACACCCATTACATTGGTGTTTTGAAGAGCTCCACTTAAAATATCCAGCGTATCTGGTGTGATTTTTATGTTTACATTTTTATTGCTGAGCTTGTTCATTATCTGCGTAATAATGTCTCTGTCATTATTGTCAACTGCAATAATTATTTCTTCAATATTTTTACTAGTAATAATCTCTCCAATGTTTTCTATTGAATTATGATACGTTATTTTTTCAGAGGGAAGGTTAATTGCATACCGTCCTAAATTTATATAATCTGTAATGATGAAACCGGAATAGTCGTTTGTTTCTAGAAATTCTTTATAAAAGTTTTGGGCTTTATTACCTGATCCAATTAGGAGAGAAT
>JBBRPX010000004.1:0-59826 GCA_038227505.1 Chitinophagales bacterium | reverse complement strand
TTGTGCCAGCACCGTATCAAAAAAATTAGTAGTAATACAGGCAGCATCCATTTCGTTTGCTGCCTGTATTAGACCGCACAATGGCCACAGGTAGCTGTACTTTTTTTTAATGCCCGTATGTGCCGGGTAAAATTCATTGTAATAATGTTCTGTACTGTCGTAAAAATATTGCTGGATATTTTTATGAATTATCCTCAGGCGATTAATATATTCCTGCCTGCCCGGCTGGGCTGTTGTATTTGTTTGTATGCATATTAAAATAAGTAATAGAAAAAACCGGTTTGCTTTTTTCATTATTTTATTTTTGGTTTTATTAAAGCATTAATTTAAAATAGCACCTGCACAAACTTAATTTATTAAATTCAAACTTTTTAATTCTGCCAATGCTTCAAACAACATGATACCACTAAGTTGGCTTGTAAAGTCATTTGTTGGAACGGGCAGACTATTCCATGCACTGCCAAAAAGAATCTGATTTTTATTGGTACTGCTCCACAATTTTTGTGCATTTGCTTTAATAAAATTGATGTATTGTGTTTTCTTTCCACTGTTTATATTTCCCTCAATAATTAGCCTGTTAAAATATCTTACAAATACACCTTTAAATAATCAACCATCGCCGCCACCTTCATCTTTTAAAATACCATTTGCATTATCAGTTAGCTGGCCACTTTGCAGTGTATAATCTGCAGCTTTTAGCGCATCATCTAAATATGAAGTAGTGTTGGTTGTTAAGTATAATTCCAATGCTGCGCCTATAAACGTACCCTGGTTATAAGTAAATTTCCAGGTAGTGTTTTTAGTGCCGTTAGCTTCTATATTATCGTACACCCAGCCACTGTTGGGTTCATACAATATATCTTTTTGCCATTGATATATTTTTTTTGCCCATAACAAATCATCGGAGTTATTAAATTTTTTGTAAAGCCTGGCAGCAAGTATAGCCGCAGGTAAATTAGATGGGGTATTCTTGGAAGCGTTATCTTTTCGCCACCAGATGCCGCCGCCCAAATTTGTGCTCCAGCCGTTTTTAATATCTGCCCACAGCAGCAGTGTAACATCTTTATACTGCACATCATTGGTAGCGATAAAGGCTCTTAAACTAGTCAGCGCCAGCCACTCCATATCGTCGTAATAAAAATTAACATAAGTATTTCCGTTTTTTACTTTTAGCCCGGCAATTACTTCGTCCATTCTTATTTTCAGTTGTGGGGATGGATTTCGCAAATACAAATCTACCAGTGCATCTAAGGCATGTGCAGTGGGCCAATAATTTGTCCAGATTGTAGCATTGTTCGTAGCAGAAAAATATTTGCCTGATGGAACCCAGTAATAATTTAAGGATGACTGAGCAGAGTCTGCAATGGCAGACCAATTATAAGTAACAGTGCCGGGCGGATTAATTGGTGCTATTGGAGTATCGTCTTTCGATTTAAGACAGGAAGAAAACAGCGCCACCGTTATCAGTGAAACAGGAAGTATTTTTAAAATGATAGTTTTCATTTTTTGTAATTTTATTTTTGAGATAATACCGATAACTTTTCATTGTTGTTAGCCACAAGTAAAACTGTTTTGTTTTTTATTTTGATGGTCTGAATATTTCTTACTGCAGCTTTTTCTAAAATATAACCTTTGCAAATCATCGACTTGTTTTTATCAATATTAAAAATGGTTGGCAACATTGCATCGTATCTGCCTTCGTGAGGCTGAACATCAAAAAAATTGCCACCTGCTATATAATCTTTTTCGCCATTGGTATTGGTAAAAGCAGCAAAAGAAAAAATGGGCGACAACTGTAAAAAGTCTGGCAAAGGTTGCAAACTCAATTGCCCTTTTTTATTCCAAAGAATACTAGATTGCATTGTATAAGCAGATAGTTTTATTGCTTTTTCCACCGCTTCTTTGGTAAATAAATCCTGTACCGTTTTACCTGCAATAGCAGCATACTTTAAATATTTTTTCTTTAAATAAGGTAACCTTTTTTCTAAATCGGCTTTACCAAGAAAAGTGTAATAGTTTTTATTTTTGTAAATACAAAGTAGTGGATCAATATCTCCGTTATTATCCCAATCTGCAAGATACATACATAAAGGTTGCTCCGTTGTTGCCCTTAATTTTGAATTAGTCCCCCAATTACCTAGCAGAAAGTCATCATGTCCGTCGCCGTCAATATCCGTTTTATAAATACAATTCCACCAGCCATTGCTTCGTTCTAATCCTTTTTGTTCCTGCTTTTCAAGATGCCCTTTATTGTTTTTGAAAATCGTAACAGGCATCCATTCACCGACAACAATTAAATCCTGCCATCCATCGCCATCAATATCGCTCCAGCAAGCACTGGTTATCATTCCGGCATATTGCAAACCGGAACTGAATTTTTCAGTTGCTTCTGTAAAGTTTCCCTTTCCATCATTTACCAATAATACGCTTGCCGGGTTGTAACCATACATTCTTGCATTGGCCCTGCCACCCACAAATAAATCTATATCGCCATCTTTATCAAAATCGCAGGCAGCAACACAACTTTTATTTTCTAATAAATTAGGCAAAGTACTTTTAAGTGAAAAATTTCCTTTACCATCGTTGATGTACAACCTGTCTTTTAATAATGCGTTATTGCCATAAAATTCATTACCGCCACTTACTACGTACAAGTCCATATTCTTATCACCATCGGCATCAAAGAATAAGGCGTTGGTTTCTTCATACAACGAATCCATTAAAAAACAATTTTGCTTTGATTGTATAAAGGTTGATTGAGAAGTTTGTAACCACAATTGCCCGGCCTGTCCTTTTGGGCCGCAAATAAAAAAATCCTGAAGCCCATCGTTATTTACATCTGCCACTGCTATTGCCGGGCCTTGTGTTGCAAGACTGTGCGGCAGCAATGGGTTTACGCTTAAATCTTCAAAAGCATCTTCCCGATGAATAAAATTTATGCCAACACTGTCTGCAATATTTTGCCAGCTTCCATCAATGCTTTTTTTAAGAATGGGTCTTATAAAATTTGCTGCTGCATTTCTTTGTTGTAATACAATATTGTTGTTTGCTTTTATATTAGTTAGCATTTGCCCTTTGCCACCAGACCACATTATTTTCAGGCTGTCAATAAATGTTGCGTCGCCTAAACCAACATGAATAATTGGAGATACTGACGACATAAACCCACGGCTTAAAGATTGCTGATAAACCTGCATCGTATTTTTTGTATATACATATACCGTTGCACCGATTCCCTGCGTGTTGCCTCCTTCACCTTTTAGTGTAATGCTGCAATAATTTTTTTGCGGCATATTGTTTTTATAAATACCGGCAGGTTCTTCCAGCCGGTTAACTATTAAATCGATTCTTCCATCTTTATCTAAATCTGCATAAGCTGCACCATTGCTTAATGTAGGTTTTGTAAAGCCAGCAGCGGAAGACATATCCATAAAACCATTCCTGCCCTGCAAATAAAAATAATCTGCTACATTTCCCTTAGGCATTTGCTTTATAAGCGTTCTTTTGTCAAACTTCTTTTTTTGTTCACTCACTGATGCAGCAGATTGCTGTACAAATACATTAAAGTCTAAATCATTAGCCCTGTATTTATAGCCATTGCTGATAAACAAATCTTTATTACCGTCATTATCAAAATCTGCAAAGAGTGGCGCCCAGCTCCAGTCTGTTGCAGCTACCCCTTTCTGTAATGCATCATCAATAAAATATTTACCATCCACATTTTCCTGTAAACAGTTTTTTGAAAACTGAAAATTAAAACCGAACTGCTGTTTAAAATTGAAGGTGTTTAATTCATCATCTGCCACAGAAGATTTTAGTACTTTTTCATTTTGCGAAAGCATATCCAATGAGATAATTTCGGGCCAGCCATCGTTGTTAATATCTGCAATATCGTTGCCCATGCTAAAGCGGCTGTTGTGTGCAAATAACTTATTTGATTGTTCTGTAAAAGTTCCGTTGCCATTATTAATATAGCAGTAATCGTTTTCTTTAAAATCATTACTAACATAAATGTCCATCCAGCCATCGTTGTTAATATCAGCAACTGATACGCCAAGCCCATAACTTAGGCTACTGCATATTAAACCCACCTGCTTTGAAACATCTATAAACTTGCCATTGTTGTTTTGTAATAATTTTTCACCACTTAAGGGGTTAATTGTTTTTCTAATTAATGCAGTTTTATAATCGCCTGCATATTCTAAAGAATGATTGAGCAGAAAACAATCCAGGTCGCCATCGTTGTCGTAATCAAAAAAAGCGGCCTGCGTGCAGTGGCCTTTAAAGTCAAGCCCGTATTGCGCTGCAGCTTCTGTAAAAGTTCCGTTTTTGTTGTTGATGTATAGTTCATTGTGGCTTTGTAAAAATCCAGGAATTGTTACTGTGCTGACGTAAATATCCAGCCAGCCATCTGCATTTATATCAACCATGGTTACGCCTGTACTCCATTGGCTCATACCTTGCACACCTGCCGACACCGTAATATCTGTAAATTTAAAGGCGCCGTTGTTTTTATATAATTTATTGCCCCCCTGCTTGTTGCTTACAAAAAAAATATCTTCCCATCCATCGTTATCAATATCTCCTACAGCTACGCCCGCACCATTAAAAATATATTGGTAACTAAAAAAATTAAACGAATCATTTTCAATAATCTGATTGGTAAAATGAATATTTGTTTGTGATGCTGTTTTTTCAAAAAATAATAATTCCTTTTGTTTGCAGGAGCACATAAAAACCGTAAACAATATAAAAATAATTTGTTTCATTTATTTTAAAAGCATTAAAGCAGCAATAAAATGCTACCCATTGCGCCAAATATAATTTATAACCTAATAAAAATTTGTAAGTAAACCCGCCTGTAATACAGATGGCAAAAATTTTTATACTTACGAAAGTTCGGTGTAATAGTATGGGAGCAAACCTTTAACCTGATGAAATTAAACTGTTACAATACCAAGCTATTTTCTTCTCTCCCAAAAAAAACAAAAAAATCAAACTGTTTATAGATGTAGGTTTGGTATACATTCTTGGTACATACCAAAAAAATAAACGCCGGTTAAGACTAACCAGCGTTTTCGTTCACCAAAAACGAATGCTTGCTATTACTGCTTTTGATAGTTCTGTGTGTAAAAAGCATCACTTCCTCTAAGAGTTACCCAAAAATCAATTATAGAGCCAATCGGCACTGACTGCATGTTCATTTTCCAGCCCCAATCGTACTGGCTGCCATCATTTTTATCTAAATTAACCTTACGGTATTCAGCACTGCTTGGATAGGTGCTTTGCCCTGCGGGGTCTCCAAAAAATGAATTAATCCAAAGATCTTTATCGGCACCTCCATCGTTGTAAACCATTTTGTATTTATATCTCTCTTCGCCCAATGGAGCCCAGCCTACAGGCTGCCAGGCGGCTACGTACCCACTGGAACGCCACTCTCCATTACTTGTATAGTTTAACGTAGTTTGAAAAGCATTTCCCTGAGCATACCACATTTTAATTGATTTTATCTCAGCCATCTTAGCGTTAATATTATTAAAATCGAGAGTGATGCGTTCTAATTTATTCGCTGCGGTAAAAGTTGTCTGCCCATTTACACCAATTGAGGTAATGCCATTATCATCAAAAGTGTAATATTTATTTGGTATGCCTGTAATGCCATCTACAAACTGGTAAGTTCCGGCAGTTAATTTTGTAAAGATTTCAAAAACCCCGGGTGAAACCTGCATCATTTTTAGTGCGTTTGCCAACGTTGCACCACCTTCGGTTGCAGTACCTGTGAGGTAGACTGAACCTGGCAGCGTTGCAAAACCGCCTGGCCTTTCTAAATCAATAATTCTGGATACTGCAGATTTTTTTACATTGGTACCTTTAGAAGATAACACGGTCCATTTAAATTTCTTTCTTTCAAAGAATGCGGCACCACCCAACGTAGCTATTTTATTTAATTCACCATGCGTGAGTGTAAGTTTATTATTTACCCCACGGTTATCACTTACCTGTGTATAAAAAGGTTTAGAGAAATCGCCTGCCGCCTGATCAAAAGCAACTTCATATAAAACCAGAGAACCATCTTCTGCTTTGGCCTGATCCCACTCAAAAGTTTCTGTAAGGTTGGCTGCGGGTTTTAGCTTTATATACTTATTGTCTGCAGGTGTAAATAAACCTGGCACTTCAGACACATTTAAGTTTATGGAGCGTTCATCTTTTTTACAGGCAACAAAAGTTATGATGGCTGAAATAAATAATACCAAAGCCGTTAGAATTTTATTTTTCATAATTGTTATTTTAAAAATTTATTAATAATTAGGATTTTGAGTGAGGTTATTATTTAATGCCCTTTCGGACGGTGGCACAGGCCATAAGTAATGTTTGCCGGCATTAAATATTCTTTGCTGTACCCGCAAATAACCATTGTCAACAGATATATCTCCATATTTAGCACCATGCAGCCATCCATTCATTACAGTCTCTGCAATTTTCCAGCGTCGTATATCATCAATTCTTATACCTTCCATTGCAAACTCACAGCGCCTTTCGTTACGAATGATGTTTGTCATATTTGCAGCCCCGGGAAAATCCAATGCACCTGCATCTGTAAAGCCTGCACGCTGCCTGATTACTTTAATTGTTTTATCCCAAACAAGTGTTGTCATTTGCCCCAACGATTGTTTTGCTTCAGCATAATCCAGTAATATTTCTGCGTACCGGATAAGGTGGATATTTGTGCCTGCTTTTATATCAGCAGCAGCATTAGGATCAAAATATTTACGCCAGTAATAACCTGTAGCGGTACCTTGACCCGCGGTGCTGTATTCATTTGTATTGGCTGCCGGCGCAACAGTTGAGCCGGGTTTAATGTAAATGATCTGAGTTGTATTGTCTGGATTTGTCCAAATATATTTATCATATACAACAGTAGCAGTTAAGCGAGGATCTCTGTTTGCCGATAAATTATTCTCATCATAGCCAGAACCTGCTTCGGTAATGGCTTTACCATTTTTCATTATGTAGGCATTTACCAGCTCCTGTGAGGGTGCAAGGTTATTGGTTCTTGCACCTGCTGAGATGGGAGCAAAGTCTATATAGTCGCCCCACATCCTAAAATTAGGTATATACTGCAGAGAAAAAACAGACTCGCTATTTGTTTTATTAATGATTTTGTCGCTAAATAAATCCGAATAATTTGCTGCGAGGCTATATGCTCCATTTGTTGTACCGTTTATTAATTGTTCACAGGTGGCGGCTGCATCAGCCATCTTGTTGCCTTCGTATAAGAGAACCCGCGCTTTTAATGCCAGTGCAGCACCCTTCGTAATACGGCCATTATCTGCGGTTGCATATTGATCTTTTGTTGGTAAGGCTGTACTGGCAGCCTCCAATTCCGTCAATATAAATGCCAGCACTTCTGCTTTGGGCGAACGTGTTATTATTTTGGCTTCATCACCGGTAATATCTTTCTTAAGCAAGGGCACATCTCCCCACCATTTCATTAAATTAAAATGATGCCATGCTCTAACAAATCTTGCTTCTGCTTTCATGCGGTCTTTAAGAATGGCAGTGAGGCTGGTATTATTATCAATGTTTTCCAAAAAAATGTTACATGACTTTATGCCACTGTAATAAAAGGCCCAATCATTTTGAAACCTCGGCAGGCTTGCTGTAAAGTTACCGCTGGCAATAGCATCAGCACCAGTGTTTACACCAGATTTATTAAAAGCATTATCACTCATGGCTTCGTTATAAAAAACGTTGCTGCTGTTATAAATGCTGCCATAGATATTATTTAGCGCATTGTTTACATTTTCATTGCTTTGCCAAAAGGTAAGGTCAGTAAACCTGTCCGTTGGTGCCAAGTCTAATTTTTTGCAACTAAGCAAAAGCAAGGCTGAAGTTACAAGGATAAAATATATTTTTTTATATAGCATCTTTTATAGTTTTTCTTTTATTAAAAAGTAATATTAATACCGCCACCGTAAAACACCGGTAAAAAGTAAGCCCTCGCACTGTTAGCGCCCGTATTGAAGCCTGTGTTGTTATCAAATTCTGTAATTTCAGGATCAATAAACTGAAGCTTGGTAAGGGTGAATATATTTTGTGCAGTGAAGTAAATACGTACATTTTGAATATGTGCCTTTTTTGTAATCGCTACAGGTAAAGTATAGCCCAACTGTACATTTTTTAACCTCGCATAAGAGGCATCAAATAAATAAATATCAGAACCTGTTCTATAATTATTTGTATTAGATGCGGAGCCTGCTTCTGCCAGCCTAGGGTACTTAGCACCAGGGTTGGTTGGTGTCCAGTAATCCGTCTGGTGATTGTACATAGTGCCACCATATCCAAAATGGAAAGGCTCAACCTGCTCACCACGTATCATAGCACTTCTTTTGCCTACGCCTTGTATCAAAGCACTAAAATCAAAACCTTTAAATGTTACGTTGTAGGTAAAACCAAATGTGTAACGTGGAAATGGGTTGCCCAAAATAAATTTATCTTTGTCGTCTATTACGCCATCGTTATTCTTATCAACAAATTTTAAATCGCCGGCTGTTACAGTACTTCCTGCAAATTTTGGGTAGTTTTTAATATCTTCTAAGTTTTGAAAAAAACCGTTTGTTTTATAACCATAATAAACTGTAATTGGTTGCCCAATACGGCGCAGTAATTCAAATTCTTCTTTACGCTCCACCTGCTCTTGTGCGCCAGAAGTAAGTTCAACTAATTCATTTAAATTATCTGCAACATTTACCGCAAACGTGTGGCTAAATACCCTGCCTGGTACATTGTAGGATGCCTTCGTTTCCCATCCACGATTTTTAACTTTTGCAACATTGTAATCAGGGAAGCGTGCACCAAATAATTGTGGCACATCTTTTCTTTCGTATAAAATATCACTAGTGGTTTTATTAAAATAATCAAACGAAATTTCCAAGCGCCTTTTTAAAAATGTAGCATCTATACCAATATTAAAAGTGGCCGCTTTTTCCCAGGTTAATGCAGGATTGCCAAGGCTAAATCCTGCACCACCAACGGCTACATTATTAAAACCATAGGCATTGTTATAGTTGAAAAAAGAAGTTTGATATTGATAAGCGTTTACATTTTGATTGCCCAAAATACCATAGGAAGTTCTTAATTTAATGTCCCCAATTTTATTTTTAAAACCGTTCAGGAAACCTTCTTCTGTAAGCCTCCACGCTGCTGAACCAGATGGAAAGAAACCCCAGCGGTTGCCTTTTGCAAATTTGGAAGAACCATCGTAACGGAAATTAAATTCAACAAAATAGCGTTCGTTGTATGAATAACCGGCCCTGCCAAACAGCGAGTTGATACTTGTTTCTATGGTAGCGGGTCTTCCCGTTGAAGAATTGGTACCATTGGAATTAAAGCTTGCTTTATCCGGGTCCAGCGTTGTACCTGTAGTTGGTATACCGAGCAAAGGGTCTGTTAATACCCTGAACAATGCACTGCTTTCTTCCTTAAACGATTCGTTGGCTCCTCCAAATAAAACTTTTATATCATGCAATTTTATTCTTTTACCATATTCGGCAATTACCTGAAGATTGGTAAACAAAGATTTTGAATTAATGTCGCCTACCGGTGTATTTAATGCGTATGAACCGCCTGGTGTAAAGTTTAAAGGCAATGCACGGCTAAACTGACTGTTGGAACGAACCGTACCGCCAAATACAGCTCTTAGTTTTAAATCTTTTGTAATTTCATATTCGCCATTGAGGTTGCCAAAAATTTCGTCGTCATTACTGTTTCTGTAACCTCCTTTTTCTAAAATTGCTTTTGGGTTAAATTGCGATGATACAGGGTTGGTTAGATAATTTCCTGCAGTGTCAGTAAAAGAATAATATAAAGGAACTCTTGTGGCATCTACAAGTAAAGTGCTTGTATTGTAAGAGTGGTCTTTACCCTGCACTTTCACATAACTCAATATGGTATTCACTTTAAGCTTGCCAAATTCATTGGTATTATTCAAGCGGATATTATAACGTTTGTAACCATAATCAGGCCCGATAAAATTATTTTTTTGGTCAAGATAACCGAGTGATAGCATATAAGTGTTGTTAATACCACCGCCACTTACAGAAAGATTATGCGATTGCTGAAGCGCATTTTGCATAATGTTATTTACCTGCCAATCGCCATCTCCTTTATTTGCAAAATCCTGAATTTGTTTTGGAGTAAAAGCCGGTGCCAAACCTGAATTTGCAAGCGATTCATTTTTATAATATGCATTCTCCCACGCATGTACAGGGGCATAAGTTATTCTTGGAGACTGCATACCATAAATACCATTGTATGTAACAACCGGAGAAGAGTTTTTCTTTCCTTTTTTAGTAGTAATCAATATTACCCCATTAGCGCTTCTGCTGCCATAGATAGCGGCAGAACCTGCATCCTTTAAAATAGAAACCGATTCTATATCAACAGGGTTTAGCAGGTTAATATCTCCGCCAACAATGCCATCAATAACAACCAAAGGTGTATTATCTCCCAATGTACCTAGTCCCCGGATGTTGATGTTTACTCCTTGGCCGGGTTCAAAATTTCTTTGTTGTATAATAAGATTTGGCGATAGGCCCTGTAAAGCTGTTGACAGATTTGTTACCGGCCTACCATCAATAGCTTTTTTACTGATGCCATCTACTGCACCTGTTACGGATATTTTTTTCTGTGTGCCATAGCCTATTACCACTACATCTTCCAAGTCTCTGGCATCAGCTACCAATCTAACATTTACTGCTTTTCTTCCTGCAAGTGCTACTTCTTGTGTGGCATATCCTACATATGAAAATATCAATACCCCATTTGTTTTATCATCGGGTATGTTTATTGTAAAACTTCCATCGGGATTAGTGCTTGTGCCATCACTGGTTCCTTTCAGCAAGATATTTACAGAGCCAATTCCTTTGCCATTATCACCTGTTACGTTACCGCTGATGGTGATATTATTATCGGTTATGGCAGTAACAGTATTATTGTTAAGCGAATTGTTATTGCTGTTACTGCCTTCTGTCAAAGGGCTTTTTCCCTTTGCAGATTGAAGAATAATTTTATCTTTTACCAACATAAAATTAATGCCCAGTGGCTGGAGCAATTGCTTAGATACTTCTTCAATCGTTTTATTGGTAACTGCAATAGAAACTTTTTGGGTAACATTTACTTCATCATTTGCATATACAAAAAGAAGCCCGGTTTGCTTTTCAATTTTTTCTAAAACGGTGGCCAGTTTTTCATTTTTTATATTCAAGGTTACCAGCTCTTCTTTTGCTTCAGGCTTGGTTTGCTGAAGTATGAGTATTTCGTTTTTTGGTTCCGCAAAAGCAGTCTGGGCATTTATCGGAAATACATTTATCATCAGCAAACAGCCAATGTATAATGGTTTCAGGCTATTGCCAACCGAACAGGGAAATGCAAACAATTTTCCTTTTTTCATATCGCAGTTATTATGGTTTTAAAAGTTGGTTAAGACAGCAGTTATAATTTTGTTTTATTCAGTGTTATCTGCAATTCATTACCGGTAATTTTATAATAGATTTTTTTTGTTTTTGAGAGTGATAAATAATACATAATTTCTTCCAGTGTATTGTTTTGAAAAGAACCGGTAAACACATAATCCCTCACCTCATCATCAAGGAACACTGCCTTCTTCCCAAAATTTCTTTCAAGTTCAATTGTAATGTCCTGTAATGTCATGGCCTTAAAAATTAATTTGCCTTCTATCCATGCTTTATCTTCTGAAACTAGTGTGGGCATTACAGCAACTTTTTCATCTGCAAATTGATAGCGTACTTTATTATTTGGCGTTATAAAAACGGTATCCTGTTTTTTATTTGAATTGTATTTTGGGATAAAGACAACTTTACCTGTTGCCACAGAAGTTTCCACTACCTTTTCATTATTGTAAGCCCTTACATTAAATGATGTACCCAATACTTTTACTGTGCCATTTGACAGGTGAATGATAAAAGGCTTTTCTGCATTTTTTGCCACTTCAAAAAAAGCTTCTCCATCTAAATATACCTCCCTTGTGTTGCCTGCAAACAATGGAGGGTATTGAATTTTACTTTCTGCATTCAACCATACTTTACTGCCATCAGATAATTCAATGATGCTTTTAGTACCTTTTGAATTTTGCTTTTTTTCTAATTTGGAAAGGTCTGTAATGACAGTTGTATTATTGTTGGATGATATTAGAAAAAATACTGCAAATGAAATTATTACTACACTGACTGCAACTGCTGCCATACGCCTCAACCAGCGTGTAGGGTTTCTTTTACTTTCAGCCTCCATATATTTTAGTGATGCTTCAAATGGCAGTTCTAAACGTTGTAATACTTTTTGTAATTCATCTTCTACAAACGCTTGGTTGATATTGGATTCTTCTTCCCAAAACTGTTTTAGTAATTTATGCAATTGGTCAAATTCTGTATTGGTATATATCAAAAGTTCGTGCTCTTTCAATTCACTTTCAGTTGCTTCGCCGGAAAGTTTTTTAGAGAGCAGTAAGAGAAAGTCGTTGTTGTTCATTGATTAAAAGTTATAGTGTTCATTCATTATAAGACAAGGCCCGGGTTCAAAATACTTACAGACAAAAAATTATATGAAGAAAAAAATGAGCAGAAGTATGGAAATAAGCGGTCTGTGACTTTTTTGTTTTAGCATTGGTTTATAAACGAATACATTTACAATTGCACCGAGCTTTTTGATAGCTCTATAAAGTTGTGTTTCTACGGTACGAGGGGAAATCCCTAAAATTTCAGCTACCTGTTTGTATTTAAAGCCTTCTTCTTTTATGAGTTTAAATACGGTGCGCTGCTGCTCGGGCATCTGCTCTATAGCAATATTTAGTTTAAAACTGATTTCCTTCCACTCCAGATCTTTTTCGGGATTATTGAAGTTAATAATTTTTGCTAAAGCGCTTTCAGGATCTGAAGTAATGTGCAGGTGAGAATATTTTTGAAGATAATTTAGCGAAAGATTACGGATAGCTACAAACAAATAAGTTTCTAAATTTTCAATGCTGCAAATAAATTCTCTTTTTACCCAAATTTTTACCATTACATCATTCACTATTTCTTCTGCAGCTTCTTTTTTATGAAGATACAGCATACAAAAATTATACAATCTTGGATAGAAAAACCTATACAAATTTTCAAAAGCTTTTTGATTACTTTTTTCAATTTGTAATTGTAACTGTTTTATGATGGTAATATCAATCTTCATGATTGGTAATAATGGTTTTGCTAAGTTAGTAAAAGTGGTTTGGTAGAAGCAGTTTTATGCAACAACTCGCCAAAGATGGTGTTGGCCCAGGCAAACCAACTACGGGTATATTTATTTGCATCGTCTTTGTTAAACGTTTCATGCATGAAGCCAGTACCGGCATGAGATTTTTGCAAAATGCCAATACATTTTTTTATTTCGGCATCCTCGTTGCTAGTTAACGCCCTAATAATTATACTTAGCGGCCAGATCAAATCTGTACCTGCGTGTGGACCACCAATACCCTCGCCGGCCTTACCTTTAAAAAAGAATGGGTTGTAAGAGCTGAGTAATAATTTTCTAGTATTAATATAAACTGGATCGGTATTTTTTACTGCACCTAGGTAGGGTAATGACAATAAACTTGGCACATTTGCGTCGTCCATTAAATTAAAGCTACCATAGCCATTTACTTCATAGGCATACACTTTTCCAAATTGGGGATGGGTTACAATAGCATGTTGTTTTAATACTGTATCTATCTCTAGAGCCAGTGCAGTACATTCATTTGCAAAAACTGCATCTTTAAAAATGCTGCTACCCATTTCTGCAAGCTGGCGAAGACTTACAACAGCAAAAAAATTGGAAGGAATTAAAAAAGGAAAAATCGTAGCATCATCACTTGGGCGAAACATGGAATGAATCAGTCCCACAGGGTTTGCAGGGTATCCATAGCCACCAAGCGGTAAGCCGTCGGTAGCCCAACTGGTGCGCCTTTCAAATTTGTAAGGTCCCTTATTGACTTTTCGCTGCTGGTCTTTAAATGTTTTAACGATTAATAATGCTGCTTTTTTCCATTGCCCATCAAATGGGGCCGAATCATTGGTGGTTTTCCAATAGTGATAGCTAAGCCTTACTGGATAACACAAAGAATCTATTTCCCATTTGCGCTCATGCAGGCCTGGCTTCATATCTGTGCCATCATCCTTCCATTCGCTTACTTTGGTAACATCCTTGTAAAATGCGTTAGCATAAGGATCAAATAAAATATTTTTTGTCTGCCTGTTAATAACGCCTGCTATTAGTTGTTGCAGTTTTTCGTCTTTTTTTATCAGCCAGAGATAAGGCCATATTTGGGCTGTACTGTCCCTAAGCCACATGGCGTCTATATCACCCGTAATTACATAAGTATCAGGTTTACCATCTATCATTTCAAAATCAACCGTTGTATCTAAAGTATTGGGGAAACAATTATTAAATAGCCAAGCCAATTCTCTGTTATTGGTCTTTTTACCAAATTCAACTATTGCTTTTTCCACAGCAGCACTGGTAAATTTTCGGCTACCCAAGGCAGTTCTTACCTCCGGAAAATTACTAACGTCCTGTGCCAACACCGGAAAACGGCTAAGTACGGAGCCTGCAGTTAAGACCCCGGCTAGGCGGACAAAATTTTTTCTATTCATAATCAACAGGCAATATGATTAATTATGGAGACACCTATTTTTAATAATCTACTTACAATCGTGAGAAAATAATTTTTATCCCTGAAGAATTAATACTCGTTGGTTGTATAATAATCTTTTAAGAATAAGGAATCGGAAAATTTTTGATGTAGTCCATCCGTCCAAATCAAATTTAATAATTACTAAACCGAGTAACAAGAATCACCACCTTTTAAAAATTTTAATTTGCTTTAATTGCGCAAAAGATGTAATTAGATTTTACTTTCATAAAATAATGAAGGGAAGAATAAAAAAGAGTGAGGCGCCCAAATTTTTTAATAAAAATCACTTAATCGAATGTTAAGTATAAGGAAATAGCAGAGGTATTGCTAGAATTAATCTGGGAAGTGCACAAAGACTTTTCTGCCGATGATAAATTAGGAATAAACTTTGAGGAAAAAGCGTTCTATAAAATTCTGAAAGAACTGTGTGTGAAGTACGACTTTAAATATCCAGAAAATAAAATGATTTCTTTGGCAAAAGCATTGAAAGAATTGGTTGAATGACAAGCCAAATTCCCTGACTGGAATAAGCGTGATAATATTAATTGAGCGCTGAAAGTTGGATTGATATTATTAGATAAATTTGGTTATCAGCCTGTGGAAACAGTGGAAGTGTACATTGAGATTTTTGACCAGGCTAAGAATTTTAAGATGAATAGAATATAATACAATAAGCAATGGATTTTATACTTTAAGAGTGAAATTATTTAAAGAAATTGAATTTAAATATTGTACTGACAAATGGAAAAAGAAAACACGGTTGTCAATATTTATTAGTCAAACTACTTATTAATGAAATCAGAAACAGCCGATAAATCCCGTTCGAAATAGTTCGACAATTCTCCGCTTGGCACCACAACCTCAACAGAAATGTTGGGGTTTTTTATGCACATCTGTGTTAAAAATTCTCCCTTGTTTCATAACAAAGTTCGTGAAGATAATAACAGCCGTCTCATACTTATGAAATACCTATAAATACAATTCACATAGGCTATAAATTATTAAATTCTTTTCAGGTATTTTAAACCAACCAAAAAAAATTAGCTTTAATATTTAAAATAAAAAATATGAACCAAAAAGCAGATTGTTTTTTTACCAAAAAAACACAATGGCAGGAAGCATTTTCAGAACTGAGAATGCTTGTCCTTGACTGTGGACAAACTGAAGAATTAAAATGGGGTTGCCCCTGTTAAACTTTACAAAAAAGCAATGTTGTTTTGATACACGGCTTTAAAGATTATTGTGCTTTGCTTTTTATAAAAGGGGTTTTAATAAAAGACAAAAAAGGTATTTTAATTCAGCAAACAGCAAATGTTCAAGCAGGGCGACAAATTCGTTTTACTGGCTTTGCTGAAATTATAAAACTTCGAGCAACCATAAAACGATATATTCTTGACGCAATTGAAATTGAAAAGTCAGGTCTGAAAGTGGAATTAAAAAAACCGTTACGTTCAAAATGTGTGATGAGTTTAAGACATTCGTAGACAATATGCCTGAATTAAAAACTGCTTTTGAAGCTTTAACGCCCGGCAGACAAAGAGGTTATATGCTTTATTTTTCTTCAGCGAAACAAGCAAAGACCAGAGAAGCGAGAATAGAAAAATATATGCAGGTTATACTTAACGGAAAAGGGTTGGACGATTGCTAAAACTAAATCCAATAAAATTATTAATGCCCCAAAATTAGCCGTCTGCAAAGAAGTATTATTTTACTTTTTACAATATCTTCTGAAACCATCAAAATATTTATTATAAAAGTTGAACATCCTTCGTGGCATAAATTGTGGAAAACGAAGGATGATAAATAGGAATTTAATTTTATTAAATAAATATCTTTACAAAAATTAAGATGAATGGTTTTATTAGACGAAAAACATGTCAAAAAAAATAATCGACTTGGGGATATTGTAATTAAAAAGTACGGGGATAAGACCGTTGTGAGCAAATATCCTGATATGAGTAATATTATACCAAGTGGTGCACAAAAAGAAAAGCGGAGTAGATTTGCAGAAGCTGTTTCTTATGCAAAAACAATTAACAGCAGCACTATTCTAAGAAATGACTTTTTAAAAAGAGCGGGCGTTGTTAAGTCTGTTTATCAAAGCGCACTAAAGGAATTTCTTCAACGTGAATTTTAAATTATTCCTTTTCGGGTATCGGTACTTTCCGGTTGAATCCTTCCTGGAGTGAAATAAACGTTTCTGTGCGTTCAATACCTTTTATATTTTGCAGGTCATCGTGCAGTACTTTTCTAAGCTCGGTTATATCTGTACAAACAATTTCGATAAACATACTGTAGTTGCCGGTGATGTAATTTAGGCGAACAATCTCAGGAATTTTTTCAAGTTCTTTTGCTACAGTGTCATATAAAGAGCTCTTTTCAAGATAAATACCAACAAATGCGGTACAATCATAACCAATTAACTTTGTATTGATAGTCATTTGTGTGCCTGTGATAATATTTAAATCCTGCAGTTTCTTTATACGAACATGTATTGTTCCTGCACTAACAAACAACTTTTTACCAAGTTCTGCATAGGAAATCTCCGCATCAGTCATCATTACATTAATTATTTGCGAATCTAGTTTGTCAAAATTTAATTTGTTGGCCATTTCACTAAAGGATTTAAATATCTATCAAACAAAATAGCTATTTTTTTGAACATAACTTAAATTATTTTAAAATAGCTTAAAATATATTTAATAAGAAGCGTATTTACTTATCTTTGTGTTATCAAACCAATCGATAATGATCGAATATTGTGGGGTGATGAAATTTTTGGCAGACATGCCCCCTTGTCTCGGGGGTGAGGATAACAGGATAAACGTAGCATAGAGCCATCCCGATGAAAATCAGGATGACCGGGGTCGACCACCGAACTTTGTACTATAGCTAACTGCCTCGTGAAGGTTCGAACCCTTCCCCTACAGCAATTGATAACCCATTCAAATAATTTGGATGGGTTTTTTAGTATTGCACTTTAAAATTCTTGCCCAACTACCTTCGCATCATGGCGAAAAAGATGATTTAAGTATATCTTGGATAAAATAGTTTGGAGTAAATTTTATTAATGCTATCCTGATTTAACTAATAAGAAATGTGTTAAATGATAGAAATACGGCTTCCATAAAGTAAAATGATTTTAATACATTATAGGAAATTGATATATTTAAATACATTACTTTTATCTAACCAATATTGTAAATTAATTTTTATCTACTGCATCCATCATTCAGTTTCAATTGGTCAATTTTTTATGTATTCATATGTTAGAGAAAAAACATTCCCACCGTCGGCTTCTTCAACTTTAGCCGTTACATCTAATAAAAAAACATCGTTTAAGGTTGCTTTTTTTTGCCAATGCCCTTTTGAAATTTCTTGAAAATCGCCCTCCAGATTACTTTCAAATGGCGCCAAGGTTTCGGTTGAATATTTTTCAGGCATTATAACAACTTGTTTTACACACCACAACTCCGAATTATTAACTCTTTTAAAAACAAAATGCATAATAGAAAATTTATAAAAGTTTTCAAATTCACCACTGGGCATAACCTCTATAATTAAGTTCCCTTGGGATATTCTTCGCCGGATAATGTTGAAAGAAGATTTTTTTGTTTTGAATAAGGTACGATAATAATCGACGACCATATCGTCGGTATAGGATAATAAAAGAGGCGCCGGATTTTGTTGTTGGGCTTTAGCAAATGTAAATAACGAAACCCCCAACACAAGGAGTAAAATTTTCATTACCACAATTTTTTTAATATTATATAAATTGATATACAATATAGTTCTTTTCAAAAGTGTAATCATCTGTCAATAAATAGATAAAGTCTTAAAATATACTTCCCAAATATTTTGTTCTGCTTCATGTTCATATACAAAAATATGTCTTTTTCCCATTCACAAGTCTTTAACACACAATTAGCCTGCCATTAGTAAGAATTAGTAGAATTTATTCAATTCATAGAATATCTCAAAACATTGCCTCACATGTTTTTCGGTTTTTAATAATATTAGATAAGCCAGAAAGGGCTTTATTTCTGAAAAATAACGCTACTGCACGACAATCATATTTGAGCGTTGGCGTTCACTAGAAAATAATTGAATATTATTTTCCCTTTAATAAGCTAAATTTTCATTTTAACGAATATGAATAGATGATTTGTAACATTTTTGTAATTATTATAGTTGAGTTCTTTGGAATTGGCGAGTTGTAAAAAGATATGCAAAAAAGTACAACAGTTTATTTAAGCAAAAGCCGTTTATCGTATATGACAAACGGCTTTTTTACAAACAGGAAGCTAAGCTTTCAACAAATTTAATTGTGCTTCACCTCTACTTCTCCTGTTCTTGTATCTACTTTTTTTGTAGTCTTGCGGCCATTACTGTATTTTCTTTTTATTTTATAACCTTTGTAATGTTTTTTGCGGTGCGTAACATTGTGTACTTTCTGCACCGGAGTTGTGGTTTTTTTAACCTTTACTTCTGTTTGTGCATTTGCCCCTACCGCAAAAGCAAAGGAGAATAACATTAGAACCAATAGTTTTTTCATTTTAAGTTTTTTAAGTGTATAATAAAAGTATTTACGCAAATCATATGCCGCTTGACGTTAATACTGTATTATAAGTAATGATCTCTTTTACTTAATATATTTGCAGCAACATGGCACAAAAAAAATTACTGCGTTTTGCTCAAATAAAGACTTTTGAAAATGTATTTGAATATCCTCAAAATATGAAGGGTATGTGGCATTCGCAATTTAAAAATAAGCAACCAATTATTTTGGAACTTGCCTGCGGAAGAGGTGAATATACAGTAAGCCTTGCAAAACTTCATCCAAATAAAAACTTTATAGGTATAGATATTAAAGGAAACAGAATGTACATAGGTGCTAAAAAAGCACTGGATGAAAGTATAATAAATGCAGCATTCCTAAGAACCCAAATAGAAAAACTACCTGACTATTTTTTAAAAGGTGAAGTAGATGAGATATGGATAACTTTCCCTGATCCTCAACTGCGATTATCAAAAGCAAAAAAGAGGTTAACGCATCCCCGTTTTTTAAGATTATACCAGAAAGTGCTAAAGGCTGACGGTTTCATTAATTTAAAAACCGATTCACCCGACCTTTATTTATTTACTAAAAAAGTGGCAACAATGTTGGGTATAGAAATGATCGTAGATTTAGATGATGCTTACAATCAAGATGAAATAGCCGAAGAACTAAAAATAAAAACACATTATGAAAGCCTCGATATTGCTGGTAGTAAAAAAATCCACTATTTAAAATTTCATCTACCTGCAGTCATACCTGATATTGACAAACAATTACAAAAAGAAATTGAACAGGAAGCATTAACTGAGCAAACTATTTAAATGCCTAAAGCCAAATCTACCGCAGCAACAAAAAACAAAAAAGAGAGTTTTACTTTTTTTGAAGATGTGTATGCCGTCGTTCGTCAAATACCAGAAGGAAGGGTGACATCTTATGGAGCTATCGCAAAATTTTTGGGAACAAAATTATCTGCCCGCATGGTAGGTTGGGCAATGAATGCAGCGCACCAGCAAATACAAAAAGTGCCGGCGCACAGAGTCGTTAATAGAAATGGTATGCTTACAGGTAAACATCATTTTGCAACGCCAACATTAATGGAAGCTTTATTAATAAAAGAAAAAATAAAAGTAAAAGAGGAAACTATTATTGATTTTGAAAAATACTTTTGGGATCCTTCTATAGAAATATCTCTTTAATATATTAAGTATTTAGAACTATAATTTTATAACATGAGCCAGCGCACAGAAGGTAAAATAGCTTTTATAAATCATGATAAGCAATATGCTATGATTGAATATGAGGAAGGAAATAAGAAGAAAACGGTACGTGCAAGTATTGATGAAAAAGTGCAGAAAGAAATGAAGGAGAAAAAACTCATCAGAAAAACCCATCATTTTATGGTGGGCGATATAGTGAGTTTTCAGGTAAAATTATCTGACAGGGGCGATAGAATGATGGCTATGGGAATGGAGTTTTTATACAACAATGCGTTGGATGTACTTATAAACAAAAGCCTTTTAAATAATAAATTTATTGGTTACTTAAAAATGGTAGATGATAAATATTTTGTAAAAGAAATAGACAGTTATCTTTTTTTTCCTGTACCATTTTCACCATGGCAAATTGTACCTCTAGAACTTGACCTGAATGAGCAGGTAACTTTTTCGCTGGAAAATATTGAAAAAAAAGAAAAAATATTTGCATCTCTTTTTAATAACAACTACATCCCCGAATTTGAACAGGCAGTAAAATTTTTTAAAGCTAAAACTGTAATTGCAGCACAAGTTTATAAAGTTGCGCCACACAGCATTTACCTCAATATTATTGGCAATAAAATACAGAGTAAAATAGATTTTGAAGACGGCGTACAAATAGGAGATATCATAAATATTGTCATTTCTTATCTAGGCAAAAACAAAATTGCTGTTGTAAGAGCTGGCACATCAATACCTGATCAAGTATAATAAGGGCTTATCATTAAATAAACCACGACACCACTTACTGCAACAAAAAACCAAACTGGCCAGGTTATACGAACAAGCTTGCGGTGTTTTTCATATTCACCCGTAAGCGCACGATATGCAGTAAAAAGAATGAATGGAAGAATAACAGCTGCTAAAGGAATGTGCGTCAGCAAAAGAATATAATAGAAAATTCTAGCACTTCCTGCCATTGCAATTTCATTAAAGCTAAGTATACCATCATGGTCAAGATCGCCATATTTGGTTTCTCCGGCAAGAAGGTGATGGCATATGTAGCTAACCAAAAAAAGTACAGAAAGTATAATAGCAAATAGCATTATTTTCTTATGTACCACATAATTTTTACTCTTGGCTGTAATTAGACCTGCTACTAATAAAATAGCCACAATAGAATTGATAACTGCATTTATAGTTGCAAAAATATGTACGTTAAAGGGCAGATTTAGTACCAATTTTACTTTACTTAAAATAACAACAGCTACAAATACAACTATGGAAACTGTCCATATTAAAACTTTGGCTTTGCTATCATTTTTTACAAGCGATGGTTGTAACATTAATATTGTGGTTTTAGTTTTTTATTGCGATTGAGTATTGCCATTAAAAGAATAACGAGCCCAATACCTACAAAAATAACAGGCAAAATGGGTATAAAATCCCTAAAAATGGAAGGCGCTTTTTTATCTCTTTCTAACATTATTGTAGGAATATCTTTGGCAAGTTTCGCAAGCTTTACTGTGTCAAACCCATTGTACCATCCTCTTATGATTCTGTTTGTATCCAGCAAAAAAAAGTTTTCAGTATGCGGGAATGCAGTATCTGCGCCAACATCGGCAACACTTGCTTTCATTTCGTTTAGCGCAAAATCATATATCTCTTTCTTATCGCCCGTTACAAACCACCAACTGTCATGGTTAGCGTTGTATTTATCAGCAAATGCTCTTAGGCGGGGCACACTGTCTCTTACAGGGTCAATACTGACGGATAAAAATTGTACAATACTGTCATTTTGAATATAAGATTCCTGAAGCCTTTTCATATTACGTGCAAGGCCTGGGCATATGGTTGGGCAACTGGTAAAAAAGAAATCTACTACAATTATTTTTCCATGTAAATCATCTAAGCTAACTTTTTTACCAAGTTGATTTGTAAAGTGAATATTTTTAACTTTATGCCACAGCGTATCTGTTGTTAGTTTTCCATTTTGAGAGCTTGTAGCAACATCATCAAAAAAATATTTGCCGGGCATTGTTACAGCATCTTTACTATAATATTTCACCAACCAATAACCTGTAAGAGGAAGTAAAATTGCCAGAAGCAACGCAAGAAAAGATTTTTTATTCACTGTTATTTTTTTAAAAGCTTTATGGAAATACAGCAGTAATAGCTTTGCAAAGGTACTTTATTGTAAAAAAAATCTCCTTTTAAATACGAAATAAAAAAGCCATCATTTTATTTATGATGGCTATATAATAATATATTTATTTCCTATTTTAATGTACCTTCTTTCACAGGTGCTGTTTGTACTTTTTCTATACTTGGTCTGCTTCCTGCATTGGTGTTTCTCAAATTTTTCCAACTGTTACCATCAAATAAAAAAGCTATAATAAACCATACAAAAAGTACTAGTGGAACTGTTATTGTCATAATCATATTTCTTACTTCATCACCAAGGTGCATGAATACAGATACAATGTAATATGCTTTTAATAAGGTTAATACACCGATAACAACTTTGGTACCTAAGACTGAAATATGGGACATATCTGCGCCCTTAAAATAAAGAAAATAACCAAGGGCAAGTTCTATCATAGTTAAAAGAGAAAGCACCCAGAATATTTTCCATATTCTTCCTGTTCCTTCAGAATGATCGGACTCATGTGTAATTTCCGGTGATATTGTATGTTGACTCATAAGTAAGATGTAAGATATTAGATAATAGTAATGAGACCAAAACCTAACAATTTGAAAATATATTTAATAAAATAACTGTTCCGGCTACTTATTCTGCAGTTTATACCAGATAAAAACACAAGAATACAAATACCCAAACAAGATCAACGAAATGCCAGTAAAGACCAGCCTTCTCTATCATTTCGTAATGACCTCTCTGATCAAAATGCCCAAGTTTTGTTTTAGTGTACATAATGATATTAATTACAACACCACTTAGCACGTGAAAGCCATGGAAACCTGTTATTCCAAAAAAGTAGCTCCCAAAAGCCGGGCGACCAAGGTGATTAACGTGAATTTCTGAACTATTGATCATATTAATCAGGTCAGGATTTGACATTGCATAGGTATTATGGGCAACTTCTGTACCTGTATGGTGGATTGTTGAAGCAATATTTGCTAATTGATCGTGGGGAGTTTTTTGTAAAGCCGCCAGCATCGCATTGTGTTCCAAAGGTAGCCCCCATGGGTTAGAACTTGCAGTCGTTGGTAGAACAGATAATGTACCATCGTTTAATAAAGTTATGTGCTCGCCTGTTAAAAGATGCGTCCATTCCCATGCCTGGCAACTTAAAAATGCTGCTCCACCTATAATTGTGAGAAGCATATATTTCTCCACTCCCTTTTTGTTCATATTGTGGCCTTCGTGTACTGCCAAAACCATTGTTACAGAACTAAAGATCAATATAAAGGTCATTAAACTTACAAATGCCAGCGGTAGGTTAGCATGACCTGCAAAAGGAAATGAGTTAAAAACTTTATTGGGATCTGCCCAGTCATTTACACTAAAACGAATGGTACCGTAACTAATAAGAAACGCACCGAAAGTAAAAGCATCGCTCATTAAAAAGTACCACATCATTACTTTTCCATAACTGGCGTTAAACGGGCTTCTGCCTCCGTTCCACCATTTTGTTCCTGCAGGTATTGCTGTTGTCGACATAATAGTTTTTAGCGTTTATACAAGTAATCTGGTTAGGTTACTTTCAAACTATTCAAAATTAGCATTCTTTATTCTTTTTAATCAAGTTTTATCTTGCTAATAATCCACAGTATTGAAACTTTATTGCCATCCACTTATTTAATCATTATTAAAAAGACCAATAAATAGATCCATAAAATATCTACAAAATGCCAGTAGGTATTCATTAGTTCAACAGGTATTACACTATAGTTTCTTACGCTTGTTCTAAATGCCTGCAAACACATTACTATTAAAGCTATAACCCCACCAACTACATGTGCCGCATGCAAACCGACAATGACATATAAAAATGAATAGGAAACGTTGCCTTGCAAAGTGATACCTAATGCCCACAATTGTTGAAACCCAACAATCTGTAAAACAATAAATATAGACCCAAGTAGCAGTGTTACACCCATTAAAATTCTATAACGACTCATCAGTCGTTTTTTAAAGGAGCTTACTGCCATCATTAGTGTGAAGCTGCTTAATACAATTACGGCAGTGCTATACCAAAATGCAACAGGCAAATCAAATGTTTGCCAGTTAGCTTGATTTCTCTTTACGATGTACGCACTTGTTAAACCTGCAAACATCATTAAAATGCTACCAATGCCAACCCACAGAGTAAATTTATGTGGATGTATTTTTGTCGATTTTTTTTCTAACGCCACTGCAATCATGTTATTTTATTTTGTAACCAAACCCTCTAAACGCTTTATATTTTTTCTACTACCTTTCTACTTAAATTATTTTTAGACAATTATTTTATCTGCCCACAAGCTTAAAAAAACCACCATCAGATAAAAATAAGAACTAAACATTACTTTTCTTGCTGAGGCCTTATCCATTTTTATGAACAAAATTACACTCATATACAACATCCACAAATTACAGCCTAACAAAATCCACATACTTGTAACACCACTGAGATGATAGAAATAAGGTAAAATACCAATTGGGATCATCATAGCACTGTACATAATGGTTTGCAATGCTGTAAACTTTGTAGGGCCTTTATCACTTGGCAATAATTTAAAACCTGCCTTACTGTAGTCTTCGTGCGCTAACCATGCAATGGCCCAAAAGTGTGGGAACTGCCAGATAAATTGAATAGCAAAAAGAATCCAACCGCCTATTTCAAAATTATCTGTCGCAGCAACCCAGCCTATTAAGCAAGGTAAGGCACCTGGTATTGCACCAACCAATACAGCTATCGAGTTTACTTTTTTTAAAGGAGTATAAATGAATCCATAAATAAACAGACTTGCTAGTCCTACAAGAGCACTGCTTAAATTAAAAAAGTACCACATCATTCCAATACCTACAACACCAATAACAAAAGCAAAAATATACCCTTCATTCACACTCATTCTTCCACTAGCAATTGGTCTTTTCGCTGTTCGAAGCATTATTGCATCGGTATCTTTTTCCAATACCTGGTTGATTGTGTTTGCTGAACCTGTTATGCAAAGCCCTGCAACAAAAAGTAAAAGAACTGATAACAATGGGTGCCTTAAATAAACCTGTTCATAAGGTGCTATTAAGAAACTAACTACAGTACTAAAAACCACCATAAAGCTTAAAGTAAACTTTATGAGTTGAAAATAATCTTTAACCTTGCTTGCCAAGGCAAAAGACTTTGAACCCGATATTCCTGTATTTTCTATATTGTTCATCGTAAAACTGATAGCTTTTTCGCATTTGTATTTAGCAATTTCGCTGATCAGCTAGTTATCCAATTATTAATGCCTTTCTTCATCCTCACCTACCGGAACATTCTGCATAATAAAATCTTGCCCATCTTTTCCTTCTTTTGCATAATCATACGGCCATCTGTGTACTTCAGGTATTTCACCCACCCAGTTACCGTGACCCGGTCTAATTGGAGTTGTCCATTCCAATGTATTAGCATTCCAAGGATTCATAGTTGTAACTTTTCTACCTTTCCAAATACTGTAAAAGAAATTTATAACAAAAAGTAATTGCGCTGCAAAAACTACCATAGCAACAATACTAATAAATTCATTTAAGCCACCAAACATTTTAAAAGACTCCCAGTTAGAGAAATCGTAATACCTACGTGGCATACCTGCCAAACCTTCATAGTGCATTGGCCAGAAAATTAAGTATGCACCAACTATTGTGATCCAGAAGTGAATATAAGAAAGCGTATTATTCATAAACCTTCCAAACATTTTTGGAAACCAATGGTAAACTCCTGCAAATAAACCAAAGAACGACGCCACACCCATTACAATATGAAAGTGTGCAATAACAAAATAAGTATCGTGCAAGTGAATATCTAAAGCAGAGTTACCAAGGAAAATACCTGTGAGGCCACCACTGATAAATAAACTTACAAAACCGATAGCAAATAACATTGCCGGGGTAAACCGAATATTACCTCTCCAAAGAGTTGTAAGCCAGTTAAATACCTTAATGGCGGATGGCACTGCAATTAATAACGTTAGCAGGACGAAGAAAGCACCAAGGAAAGGGTTTAGCCCTGTTACGAACATGTGGTGAGCCCATACAAGAAACGCTAAAATTGTAATTGCAAACATTGACCCAACCATTGCCATATAACCAAATATTGGTTTACGGCTGTTAACAGACAAAATTTCTGATGACATCCCCATTGCAGGGAGTAGAATGATATAAACTTCAGGATGACCAAGAAACCAAAATAAATGCTGGAACAAAATAGCACTTCCACCTTCATTTGGTAAAACTTTTCCTGCAATTACAATATCACTTAAAAAGAAACTTGTTCCTAAATTTCTATCGAATAATAATAAAATAGCACCAGATAATAATACAGGGAAAGAAAGCACGCCCAACACAGCTGTAAAGAAAAATGCCCAAATCGTCAGCGGCATTCTTGTCATACTCATACCTTTTGTGCGCATATTTAAAACTGTAGTGATGTAATTCAATCCTCCTAAAAGAGATGATACAATAAACAAAGCCATACTTACGAGCCAAAGATCCATACCAATTTTACTTCCTGCAGATGCATCTCCTAACGCACTTAGTGGAGGGTACACTGTCCATCCACCGCTTGCTGGACCGGTTTGTACAAAAAGTGATGACATCATTACTACCGATGCTCCAAAAAAGAACCAATAGCTCATACAATTTAATAACGGTGAGGCCATGTCTCTTGCACCAATCTGTAATGGAATAAGAAAGTTAGAAAATGTGCCACTTAGCCCTGCAGTTAATACAAAGAATACAAGTATAGTTCCATGCATTGTTACAAGTGCATAATAAAACTCGGGTTGAATTTTACCACCTTTTGCCCAGTGTCCTAGTAAATCTTCCAACCAAGGGAAAGTACTGTTTGGATAACCAAGTTGCAAACGAAATATTACAGAGAATAGGCCTCCAATAATTGCCCATATGATACCAGTTACCAAGAATTGCTTTGAAATAGTCTTATGATCTAAACTGAAAACATATTTTGAAATAAATGTTTCCTTGTGATGGTGATCAAGATGTGAGTCGTGGTGAATATCTTGCTGAACCGTTGCCTCATTTAGTGTTATTACGTTGCTCATGCTATTATTTTTTAAGCTTTAATATTTTTATTTAACAGGTAAAACTGCTGCCAATGTTTTTGTAGAATCAGTTGCTGCTTTATTTGGGTCTCTATCAGGAAACAAAGTAAAGTACTCAGGCTTTTGATCAGCTAACCATTTTTTATACTCTTCAGGTTTTTCAACTACTATTATCCCCCTCATAGAAAAATGCCCGGCACCACATATCTGGTCACAACTGATTTCATAGGTGAAGTTTGCATTTCCTGAACGTACTTTCATTTCTTCAGTTGTATACTTAGGCGTAAACCACAGTGTTGTTGGAATACCTGGTACTGCATCCATCTTCATTCTAAAATGCACTAATCCAACATCATGTATCACATCCATTGAGCCTATAACAAGTTTTACAGGTATCCCTACAGGTAAATGCATCTGTTGCGTATGTATATCATCTAAGCTATTGATATCTTCAAAGTCAACCCCCAAAGTATTTCCAGAAGGTTTATTATAAAGTCTATAATTTTTCTTACCTAAAATACCATCTTTGCCCGGATAACGCATTTCCCAAGCGAATTGATGTCCGGTAATTTCAACTGTTATTGCGTTAGCAGGAGGAGCTCCTGTTATTTTAAACCAATTTATTAGCCCGAAAACTACAAGTATCGTTAGGAAGATGGCAGGTACTGTTGTCCAAAGCAACTCCAACTTAGTATTGTGAGGAAAGAAGAACGCTTTCTTACCTTCTTTTTCCTGGTATTTAAATGCAAACCAAAAAAGAAGAATTTGTGTAATAATGAAAATAAATCCAGTTACACCAATAGTGAGATACAACATAAAATCAATCTTCTCTCCTTCTACAGATGCAGAGCCTTGAGGGAAAAGGGTTTTATGAAAAAACCACTCGTTACATACATAAACACCTATCAAACCAAATATCAAAAAGGCAACAAGTAAAAAACCATTGATTTTATTGTTCTGTTTGCGTGTTTTTTCCTCTCCTTTTAATACACTTACATACTCACTTGCTTTTGCAATTTGAAAAATGACCACAAAGACCATTATAACAATTGCTAAAATAAATAATTCTTTCATTTTATGCTTTATTTTTTGTGGACAAAACTGCTGTTTTATCCTCTCATTTTCTTAAAAGACAGCCTAAGAACCTGCTAAAAACTTTTGATGTTTCAGTATATAAATTTACGATGATTCTAAGTGTGGTGTATCATACTTTCCTTTAAAAAAGGATGATTTTTCGCAATTAGAGAATGCTTTGTTATATAACTTCCTATTCCCCACATAATAACACCTATAAAGAGACACGCTATTCCGAATTCAAAAGGCATCAGTTCAAAATTTGGACCCACTGTACCCGGCATTACCATCTGGAAAAAATCTATCCAGTGACCAAATATTATTAAAACAGCAACGAAAGTTACCACGGTCCAGTTTCTTTTAGAGCTTTTCCTCATCAATATTAATAACGGTGCCAAAAAGTTTACAACGAGGTTGAAGAAGAAAATTCCGTAGTATGGACCTGTCTTTGTTGCAGTGCCGATTCTATCTATAAAATAACGTGTTTCTTCCGGCTGGTTGCTGTACCAAATCAGCATATACTGATCAAACCAAAGGTACGTCCAGAACACAGAGAATGCGAACATGAACTTGCCAATATCATGCAAATGTTCTTCTGTTACATATTCTAATTCCCCCCTGTTCTTTAAAAATATTACGAATATCGCAATTAGAGAAAGCCCGGAAACGAATGTACTCGCAAAGGTGTACCAACTGTACATGGTACTATACCAGTGTGGATCAATGCTCATTAACCATAACCAAGGCACTGTAGAAGCTACGCTTAAACCAAAGAAGACTACAAAAAAAGATGCATAGGTAAAATTAACATCCATCCATTTTTTTGCCTCTGCATGATCCATTGAACCTGTTTCATCAGACTTTAAACTAAGTGATCGCATTTTACGACCCAACAAAATCCATAATGCAATAGAAACTCCTGACCAAACTAAGAAAAAAGTAGGGTTTAAAAAACCATGCTTACCATTAAGAATTTTATCAAAAGTGCCTGTTCCTTTTACGTACAAGTTTGGATCTAACCAATGGTAAATATCTGTTCGCCCACCTAAAACAATAGCGAGTAAAATAATAAAAGTAATAAGCCCTAAAACAGGAACTACACTAGATATAGCTTCTGGAACTCTCCGCAACGCAACCTGCCACCCGCCCATTGCCAATGTAGAAATACATATAAAGAACATGGCTGAATTTGCTGTAAGCAACCAATAAACGCTGTTTTGTAATAATACTGCCCAAAATCTTGTACCGTTTACATCTGTGTGCACACCGCCTTCAGCATGTGCAGGGTGTGCGAATGGATGAAACATTATAAAACCATATAATACGGCAAGTAACCCGGCAACGATTAGACCCCAAGTCCATTTTTTATAGCTTCCCGGTAATTCAAATTTATTGTTGTTCATCTAATACAATTTTATACTGCTTAAATATTCTTTTATATTTTTATATCTTTTTTGCGGTTGTATCTTTTGCCGCAGCGACTGCTGGTGCCGTCGAATCTGCTTTAGGCTGCAAAGTGCGAATATATTTTATTATCATCCAGCGCTGTGCTCTTGTAACCTGCGATGCGTAACTTCCCATTAAACCTTTACCATAGTTAATGGAATGAAACATAGTGCCATCAGCCATTTTAACATAGGCATCTGCTGTTAAATTTGCTACACCACCCACATAACCCCCGGAAGCTATTGGTCCATTGGCTACTCCCCCTGCACCATGGCAAATAGCACAATTTATATTAAAAAGTCTACCTGCCTCTGCCATCTGTGCTTTGGTAATTACCATGGAATCGTATGGATTTTTTACCATAGCACTCATTTTATAACCATTGCTGTCATTAGGTAAAGTATATGGAAATAATTCTCCTCTTTTTATTGTTCCTGCCGGAGGTACGTTGTTAAAAAAAATTAAATCGCCGCCTTTCTTAAACATATCCATGGTAAATTTTGCACTGTCTCTTTTTGCAAAACTCTCGTAAGCTCTACTATATGTCATATCAGGCATATAAATTTTGCCGGGCTGACGTTTGGAATCGCAACCGGCAAAAATTACTGCAATTGTAACCAACGTTATTTGTAAAAGCTGTGTAAGTATTTTCATATTCTTTTATTATCCATTTCAGGCCACAGGCGACCATTAAAAAATATCAGTCGTAATTAATATCCTAATTCTTCTCTGTAAAGCTTTTGTTCTTTATCATAAGTACCAATCCACCATCCTGTTTCAGCTTTTTGAATATTTATATCTTTAGCTCCCGCATTTTGCAAAAAACTTTGAACCTCGCTATCATTAGTTTTATCTGTGCACTCTATAACCATTACAAAATGATCGTCTGTTGAACGCATACTAAAATGATGTTTTTTAACAAACGGAGATAATTGACAGAGGTAACAAAAAGTAAGTACCATACCTACTGCTGAAAATAAAACTGTAAGTTCAAATGTAATAGGAATCCACGCCGGCAAGGCAAAGTGTGGTTTACCGCCAATATTTAGCGGCCAGTCTTTTGTAAAAACCCAGCTAATGAATGTTAACGCAGTTGTAGTACCGGCAATTGCATAAATAAAACCTGCTGTATGTATGCTTGTTTCCCTTAAACCCATCGCATGATCTAACCCGTGAACAGGGAAGGGAGTGTAAACATCATGTATTTTGTAGCCCGCTTTTCTAACGTTTTTAACCGCTGGAAAAAGCACTGCTTCATCATCGAATGACCCTACCACAAATTTTTTAATTCCGCTCATTTTTAATTAATAATTAATAATTAATAATTCCACCATATAAACCATTTTAACTAATTGGCTTAATGTTCTTAGTGTGCATGTTCTACTTCTTCAATATAAAATTTCTCCGCATCTTCTTTTTCAATATTACTCATTTTCACTTTATAGTTTTCACCACTTGTTTTCAATATTGACTTAATTTCTGCCACAGCAATTACCGGGAAGTATTTTGCAAACAAGAAGAAACATGTAAAGAACAAACCAAACGTTCCAAGATAAAAACCTATCTCATAAATACTTGGGCTATAATAAGTACTCCAGCTTGACGGTAAAAAATCTCTGTAGACAGATGTTACAATAATCACGAAACGCTCGTACCACATACCTATGTTTACAATTATACTCATGAAGAAAGTAACCGTAACATTTCTTCTTAATTTTTTGCTCCAAAATAATTGAGGTGAAAGGACGTTACAGAACATCATTAAATAATAACTCCAACCATATGGACTAAAAATGTTACCTCTATTTTGGAAGAATGCGTGAATCTCGTAAGGGTTTTGCCCGTACCACGCAATAAACAATTCTGTTAGATAAGCAATACCCACTATACTTCCTGTAAGCACAATTACTTTGTTCATGGCCTCAATGTGGCCTATGGTAATATAGTCCTGCAGATTTAAAACTTTCCTTACAATGATTAACAACGTCTGCACCATCGCAAAACCTGAAAATATAGCTCCTGCTACGAAGTAAGGAGGGAAAATTGTTGTATGCCACCCCGGAACAACAGATGTTGCAAAGTCAAAAGATACAATAGTGTGTACAGAAAGCACAAGGGGCGTACTTAACCCTGCCAATACTAATGACAAAGATTCGAAACGCTGCCAGTGTTTGGTACTGCCCGTCCATCCAAATGCAGCAATACCATACATCATTTTACGGAATTTTGTTTTAGCCCTGTCCCTTACAGTTGCAAAATCAGGCATCAAACCTGAGTACCAAAATAGCAACGATACAGTAAAATAGGTTGATATCGCAAATACATCCCACAAAAGAGGAGAGTTAAAGTTAACCCACAATGGACCACGGGTGTTAGGGTAAGGTAATACGAAAAAAGCCATCCATACACGACCCATATGCCAGATTGGAAACTGACCGGCACAAATTACAGCAAAAATTGTCATTGCCTCCGCAGCACGGTTTACACCCGTTCTCCAACCTTGTCTAAACAATAAAAGAATGGCAGAAATAAGCGTACCTGCGTGACCAATACCAACCCACCAAACAAAGTTGGTAATATCCCAACCCCAACCAATTGTTTTATTTAGGTTCCATTGGCCAATACCATAAGTAACCTCTCTGTAAATGCTGTATACACCAAATAAAAGCAAAGCAATACTGATATAAAAACCAATATACCAAAGCCTGCCCGGCTTCATCTCAATTGGGCTGATAATATCTTCCGTAACTTGGTGATAATCTTTGTTACCATTTACCAGCGGCTCCCTTTGTTGTGATTCGTACTTAAGTAGTGACATATAATGCTTTAAACTTTATTAGTAACCTTATTTTTTATGAGGAACACATTTTGGTGCTAACCTCTTATATAATTATTAATGAACTGCTTCCACAGTCTTTTCTTCTTTCTGCCCTGCTTCTTTTCCTTTCCCTTCGTTATTTCCTGCCTCAAAATGTTCTCTTTCGTTTCCATTATTAACCTCTCTGTCTGTATTTCTAACTTTAGCCAAGTAGCTTACATTTGGAAGAACGTGCAGTTGTTCCAACACGTAAAAATTACGATTCACCTGTTCAACATTTCTTATTTTATAAACATCACTTAATTTATCGTTTACATTTCCAAAACTAATGGCATTTGCAGGACAAGCCTGTGCACATGCAACTTTCACGTTACGAACAAGTGTTGGATCTTGTTGCTTTTTTGCTTCAAGTTTACTATCCTGCAAACGTTGGGCACAAAAAGAACATTTTTCCATCACACCACGAGACCGAACTGTTACATCAGGGTTTAATACCATTCTGGTAAGATCGTCGTTCATTTGTGTTATTACTTCGTTTGTATCAACGCCTATTAATGCGTTTTGGTTGTCTGCGAAGCTATCTGCCCCATTATAATCTAACCAGTTAAAACGACGGACTTTGTATGGACAATTGTTTGCGCAATATCTTGTTCCAATGCATCGGTTATACACCATCTGGTTTAACCCCTCACTACTATGATTTGTTGCTGCAACCGGACAAACATTTTCGCAGGGTGCGTTATCGCAATGCTGACAGAGCATTGGTTGAAACACTACATCAGGATTTTCGAGGTCTCCTGTAAAATATCTGTCGATACGCAACCAATGCATTTCGTGTGCACGCTGTACCTGAATTTTTCCTACTACACTCACATTGTTTTCTGCATTACAAGCCACGACACAGGCACTACAACCTGTACAAGTATTTAAATCAATACTCATTCCCCACTTAATACCTGGCCTATCAAAATCAGGATATTGAGTTGCGTCTTTTACATAATCAGTTTTACCATCCGGTGTAATGAGCATTCTTTCGTGCCTCGGCTCTGCTAAAACTTCTTCAGGATTTTTCTTAAAAGCTGCCAGGTTGGTTTCGTAAATAACCGGGCGACCTTCTGTAAAACCATGTACCTGCGTTTGTGCTAAAGCATAAGTATCACCTGTTTTTTCAATTGTTGCGGGAGATGAATACGAGAAAGTTGTACCATCCCAACCTGCAAATATGTATGCGTTTTGACCTGATCCATAGGCTGCACGACCTATTCTTTCTAAATTAACTTCTTTTTCAGCATTAGCATTTCCACGGCCATACCCAACTGCAATTGCGATGGTATTTGCATTTAAGCCGGGGATAATTAATACAGGCAAGTTTAAAACTTTGCCATTAACCGTAACTTTCATTACCGGTTTTTCAGGATGTACTTCGTATTTATCTGCGTCTTTTTTATTAGGATTTGTTACATCAAAATTAAACAAGCTCTTTGCCATAGATGGCGCTACCATTGCATAATTGTCCCATGTAACTTTTGTAATAGGATCAGGCAATTCCTGCAACCAAGGGTTATTAGCCTGGCTACCCGTACCCATTCCTATTTTTTGATAAAGTACTACTTCATATTCACCTGTTTTAACAGCTGCAATTTTTGCTGCAGCTGTAGGTATGTTGGATCCGTTGTAAGAAACACCTGTAGCTATAAAAGTACCTGTTGTTTCTATTACACCGTCTTGCAAAGCTTTGTCCCAGAGGTTTACAGAAGCTAATTTAGTAGCCCAGTAATTTTTAAAATAACTTTCGTAAGCATCCGTCACCGCCAGTGTTGAACCTTGCACATAACCCTTAGCCACACTGTCTTTCACCGCAACTGTAGGCAGAATACCAGCGCCGCTCCAATTAAGAAGAGATGTTTGGAAAGGACGAGTTTTAAATAAAGGATTAATAATAGGTTGTATGATACTTACATAACCTGAAACAGCTTCTGTATCACCCCAACTTTCTAACCAATGGTTACTGGGTAAAATATATTTACAAAGTTCCGCTGTTTCATCCATACTTGTATTAAATGAAACGCTAACAGGTACTCTTAACAAAGATTCGGCAAACTTTTTACCATCTGTGTAGCTATAAACCGGGTTACAATCGTAAACCAACAGCGCACCCACATTATTCGCATTCATATCTGCAGCAAGTGTTACCATTTCGGTATCAATTCCTTTTCTAATGTTTGATGTGTTACTCCAATTAATAGTTGTACCATTTGCACCAATAGCTTCGTTAATAGCATTTACAACCAACTGTACATTTACATCGTTGCTACCACAAACAACAAGAGATTTTCCTTTATTTGCTGCAAGTAATTTTGCAGTTTGTTCAATCCCTTTTGTGAGCCTTTCATTTTTAAATACTGGTGCAGTTACTGCGCCACCCAATTTTGAAAGCAAAGCCAGAGCAACATTTCCTGTTTCAGATGGTTTGTGTGTGTAACGGTCATCTGCATTGCTCCCTGTCATGCTCATCATACTTTCAAATTGTATATGACGGCTTAACTCAGGCTTATCTGCTTTTACTTTTTTAGTTTCAGAATATTGCTTGCTGAATTCTGTAGCACTTAACCAAGTTCCAAGAAAATCAGCACCAAGGCTAACGATGGTAGTTGCTTTGTCAAAACGATATTGAGGCAAAGCTTTTTTACCATAACTAGCTTCATTAGCCAATAACATACCGCTGTAACTTACAGCATCATATTGTACATGTCTACTCCCAGCGTATTTTGCCAGGAACTCACTGATAATTTGTAGAGTAGAAGGTGAATGTATAGTAGAAGTAAGCAACACGACAGGCTTACCTGCAATACCCTCCATTGCGGACGATATAATTTTATCAAAATTATCAAAACTTGTTATTTCTTTAAACTGATTACCGCTTTTTTGTAAAGGATGGCGCAAACGTGTAGGATCGTATAAATCTAATACTGACGCCTGTGATTGTGCGCTTGTCGCACCTTTTGTTAGAGAGGAAAGTTCGTTCCCTTCTATTTTAATCGGACGGCCATCTCTTTGTTTTACAACAACACTAATAGCATCTCCACCATTTACATAAGTAGACGCATAATAATTGGGCACACCCATAATAACATTATCCGGTCTTTGTAAATAGGGAACCGCTTTGCGTACTGGCATTTCGCAACTTGCTGCTATAGCAGCTGCAGCGGTAGTAAAACCTAAGTATTTTAAAAAATCCCGTCTTGGTGTTTTAATGTCAAGCAAGCCTTTATCATCCAGGTCTTCCAGTGGAAGTAACTCTTCTTGAAATTCTTTTTCTGTAGCTTTTTTAAATCTATCAGATTGGGTAAGATCTCCAAAATTTTGCCAGTACTGTTTATTATTACTCATACTATTTTCAAATGTGCTTCAAACAAATCCGCTAAAATGCTAATCTGCCGTTGTGCTAATTCTTTAAATTCGAAATTTAAAATTTTATCAAAGTGCTTGTATCGGTATTCTTATTTGCAAATTAGCCAATGTGCTAATGAACTGCATCTTAATTAGTAATGACATTTTTGACATTCAGTACCTCCAATTTTTTCTACCGTTACGCTATCCATTTTGTGCGGGTTAGGTATTTTTCTACCTGATCCGTCTGTAATAGAATCTTTCATTTGCTCATGAAATTTCTCATAAATACTGTAAAACTTATTTCCTGTACTATCGTCTTTGTTATAAAAATCTACTTTAGATTCTCTATGACAGTTTATACACCATCCCATACTTAGATCTGCGAACTGATAGACTTCAGGCATTTCCTGGATATTACCGTGACATGTTTGGCAATTTTGCTTCCCTACTTTAACGTGCTGGCTGTGGTTAAAATACACATGATCAGGCAGGTTATGAATTTTTATCCATTCGATTGGGTGGGCTCCGTCGGGCAAACCATCTTTGTTGTTGTCAGGGTTGTATTCTTTCTTTTCAGGATTCCATCCTGCATATGCATATAGCTTTTGTATTTCTGCAGTACCGTTTACTGAAGTTCCATCTTCTCTAGTTATCGCATCGCCTTTGTATTCTTTTATTGCCATGTGGCAGTTCATACAAACATTTACTGATGGTATACTTCCACTTTTACTATCCTGTGTACCACCGTGGCAATACAAACAGGAAATCTGGTTGGTACCCGCATGAACTTTATGAGAATAGTATATAGGTTGCTCGGGCTGATAGTTTTTCATTCTACCCAATCCATAAGCCGCTGTAATGGTAGTGTAGCCGCCTAGCCCAAACAGCAGCAATACAGCAGCCATTAGATAAGTTTTGTTTCTGTAAAAAGGCACTGGCTCACCCCTTAATACCCCTTCCTTATCGTCAGATAATTTACGAAGATTGCTATTAACTTGTAATAATATAAATGCAATTACTGCTAGTACCAGGGTAAGTATACCAAAAAGAAGTGAATTGTTGTCTGTACTTTCAGACGTAGCACCAGCCGCAGTACCTGTTGGAGGAGCGGGTTCTTTATAGGCATCAACATAATCAAGTATTGCATCTATCTCTGTTTTTTTAAGCGCAGGAAATGCAGTCATTACAGTTGGCTTCCATTTTTCAAACAAGGCTTTTGCATAAGGATCAGAAGCGATCATTGAAGATGGGTTTGCCACCCATTTATACACCCAGTCTTTGGAAGGCTCCCTGTTTCTCGCCCCAGCTAATGCGGGACCTGTGTAGTCCTGATTTGGCTTGTGGCAATTTGCACAGTTTGCTTTAAATAAGGCTTCCCCCTGAGCAAAAACACTATTATTTGAGATAAAACCAAAAAGGATAAAGCTTGCAATAAAGCGAAAAATGAGTTTTTGATAACGAATCATACAATTTAGCCGGGTTTTTTTCTATAAAATGGCTATTCCATGTGCAAAAATAAGACACGATACTGACAAACTATCAACATTCTTAATTTTTTTTGTCCTCTTTTTATACTAAATACCCTATTTAGAAAGATTCACTTATTTTTGATTGTCATTGTATTGTAAAAAATTTTCATACATTTTTTAACCATAATTAATTCTTATTTGGTAAGAGTAAAATGACCTTTAGGATATGTTTAATAAACTGCAAACAAAATGGAAAGTAAGCGCAGGAAGGCTCATGCTAATAATAGCCACCTTTGCTATTGGAGGCAGTTTATGTGGCTATACCGGCAAAAAATTACTAGCACTTACAAACATTGAAAAAGGAGTGCTGTGGATGTTGCTGTATATGATTACGATAAGCATTTTGTGGCCAATTTCTGTTTTAGTAGTAAGTATTCCTTGTGGGCAATTCTCTTTTTTTAAAAGATATCTTCGCAATGTCTACAATAAAATTGTTGTAAAAAGAAAACTTGAAAATAAAAACCAAAAAATACAATAGATGAAAGTTGCCATTTTTGCCAGTGGTGGCGGTAGTAATGCAGAAGTTATTATAAAAACGCTTGAATCTTATATAGAGAAGGAATCTGCAGCAATAACGGTGGTAATTTCCAATAATGAAAAAGCCGATGTATTAAAGATTGCAGCATTTTATAAAATACCGAAAGAAACTGTTTTGCTTAAAAATAAAACAGCATCCCAGCAAGCGGAGACATATTTTGAGATTCTTAATAAATATGAGATAGACTTTGTAATACTCGCAGGTTATTTAAAGAAATTACCAAGAGAAATCACTGCTTTTTACAACAGAAAAATTATTAATATTCATCCAGCCTTGTTGCCGGCTTATGGTGGCCTAGGTATGTATGGCAAACACGTACATGAAGCTGTAATTGCTGCAGGAGAAAAAGAAAGTGGCATTACAATACATTATGTAGACGAAGTATACGATCATGGGCAAATTATTTTTCAGGTAAAATGTGCTGTTCAAAATTTTGATACCGTTAATGATCTTGCTAAAAAAATACTGGCGCTTGAACATAAATATTATACCTCGGTTATAGCTAAAACTATACTTTCTCAAATTCCTGTTAAATAAACAACGCTTTTCTTCTTATATTTTTTTGTGACGTAATATTACTTTTTAAACAATATTGGCTTGCGTATTATTTTTACTTTTCTTCTTTTAATTTTTTGTTGTTTTACCTCAATTGCACAAGTTTTAGTGAGCGGCGCAGTAATGGATAACAGCAAAATAAATTTTGTGGAAGCGGTTGGTGTAATGAGCACCGGCGGTAAAATAGCTGTGACAGATTCTTTAGGAAAGTATAGCATTCAAACTACAATAGACGATTCATTGTATTTTATTTATAACAACAAACCCACACAAAAATTTGCTGTAAATAAAATTCCCAACACTGCCGAGTTTAATATTTCGATACATATAGCAGTAAAAAGCAGATACAGTCTTTTAAAAGAAGTTGTTGTTTACTCAAAAAATTACAAGCAGGATTCTGCTGAAAACAGAGAAAATTATGGAGAAATATTTTCGTACAAAAAACAAGGCATTCAAACATCAATAAGCCCCGGCGGTGGCGTTGGGTTAGATGCAAATGAACTGATAAATGCTTTTAGGTTTAAAAGAAACAAAAGATTAAAAGCTTTTCAACAAAGACTGGAAGCAGATGAAAAAGAAAAATATGTAAATTATCGGTTTAATAAAACATTCGTTAGAAGGATAACCCAATTGCAAGGTCCTGCACTTGACAGTTTTTTAATGTGGTATCGCCCAACATACGAATTTGCTGCTACGAGTAGCGAAATAGAATTTAACCAGTATATTCTTAATGCGTCCTATCATTTCAGAAAAACAATAGGGTCAGGAGAAGCAAAAAAAGAGCTTAGTACTGAAGGTTTCTAAATGCAATCCTAAAAATTTTATTTTGATGCTTGGATCTGTGCTGCAGCGGCTGCTTGTTTAGCAACTTTACTATACATTGAACAAAATTATTGAGCAAAACCAATCATTTTTAAATTAATAATTAATCAGTCGCTCTAATCTTTCTCCCAATCTCCCATAAGCCATAAAGTTCTTTTCAAGGTCAAGGTTAAAAGGAATTGGCGTATCTAAACTTGCGCATCGCATAACAGGTGCATCGAGTTTATCAAAACAATTTTCACCAATCCATGCTGCTATTTCTCCACCAACACCACCGGTGAGAGAATCTTCGTGCAGAATTAAAACCTTGCCCGTTTTTTCTGTGGCTTCTTTTATTGCGTGGTAATCCAGCGGCAACAATGTACGCAGATCTAAAATTTCAATGCTTATATCTTTATTTTTTTCTGCATATTCCATCGCCCAATGTACACCTGCTCCATAAGTTATAATAGTTACATCTTTACCAGTACTTACAGTTCTTGCTTTGCCAATTTCTATTTCATAATATTTATCCGGCACCTGCCCGGTCACACTTCTATATAATGCTTTGTGTTCAAAAAACATAACCGGGTTAGGGTCGTTGATAGCAGCTATCATTAAGCCTTTGGCATCTTCAGGTGTACTCGGGTAAACAACTTTTAAACCTGGTGTGTGTACAAACCATGCTTCGTTGCTCTGGCTGTGAAACGGTCCTGCGCCTACGCCGCCACCCGTTGGCATACGAATAACCACATCGGCATTTTGCCCCCAGCGGTAATGTATTTTTGCCAGGTTATTTATTATCTGATTAAAACCAACGGTGGAAAAATCTGCAAACTGCATTTCCATCACAGCTTTGTAGCCCTCTAAACTTAACCCCAATGCTGCACCAACAATGGCACTTTCGCACAGGGGCGTATTACGCACACGGGCTTTACCAAACTCATGTACAAAACCTTCAGTCACTTTAAATGCGCCACCATATTCCGCAATATCCTGCCCCATTAAAATAAGATTAGGGTGTGTTTGCATTGACTGCTTAAGGCCATCTGTTATAGCATTGATGAATTTTTTATCTGATGCTGGTTCAACTTTTTTGGTTGTAAGTTGTGAGTTATCTAGCATTGGTACCTCTGAGCGAGGAGCACTTACTTTATAAACATCCTGAATTTCTTCGGCTGTATTTGGCACTATTGCAGCATCAACGGTACCTTCCTTTAACTCAGCTTCAATGTGGGTTTTGGTATCAAGTTTTATTTTATCAATATTATCCTGTGTCAATATATTTTGTTCCAGCAACCATGCCTCATAGTTTCTTACCGGGTCTTTCTTTTCCCATTCTGTAAACAATTCAGTCGGCACATATTTTACACCACTTGCTTCTTCATGGCCACGCATGCGGAAGGTCATACACTCAACCAAATATGGTTTTTGGTTTTTTATACAATAGTCACGAACACCCTTAATTGTATCATACACTTCCAGCAGATTATTGCCATCAATTCGTATGCCTTCCATGCCATAACCTTTGGCTTTATCTACCAAATTTTCACAGCGATACTGTTCATTAACCGGTGTACTTAAACCATAGCCATTGTTTTCAATAATAAAAATTACAGGCAAGTCCCACACGGCAGCTGTATTTAATGCTTCATGAAAATCGCCTTCGCTGGTGCCGCCATCACCGCTAAAAGCAAGTGAACATTTTTGTTCATCTTTTAATTTATATGCAAGCGCAACACCATCGGCAATGGCGAGTTGCGGCCCAAGGTGAGATATCATTCCACATACAAAATGTTCTTTGCTGCCAAAGTGAAAGCTTCTTTCACGCCCTTTGCTGTAGCCTTCTTTATTGCCCTGCCATTGCATAAATAATTTGCTCAATGGCATATTGCGACCCGTAAAAACACCAAGGTTTCTATGCAGCGGCATTACCCATTCATCTTGCTGCATAGCTGCTATAGCACCTACAGAAATTGCCTCTTGCCCAATGCCGCTGAACCATTTTGATATTTTACCTTGTCGTAACAATAGCAGCATTTTTTCTTCAATCATGCGGGGAAGCAAAATAGATTTATAGAGTTTTATTAGCTTTTCGCTGCTTAATCCTTTATTAGAAAAATTCATGTTGCGAAGATAGCTTCTTGCAATATTTAAAAACGTAGATTAGTTTGTGATATTTATATAAAATTTGAACGCAGGCATCAATTCTTTTATCAACGTTTGTCCCGCTCACTATTTCTCTGTCGGCAGCAGGCAGGTCCGCCACGAACCCACGAACGAAGCTTCAGCGTGGTAGCCGTTTCTATCCGGCGTAAAAGTCAGCGGTAAAACGTTTGTCAACTTTCTTGTATCTTATTTTCTATCAGCAAAAGCTGAATTCATTGCCGAAGAAAAAATAGAAAGAATAATACTGAAAAGCAAAGCCCACCAAAAGCCGTCTATTCTAATGCCGTTCATTAATTTGGCAGCCAACAAAATAATGGCTGCCTTTATTATAAAAAGAAAAAGACCCAGTGTAACAACTGTTATGGGAAGTGTAAGAAGAACAAGTATAGGTTTTATAATAGCATTTAAACATGCCAGCACAAGCGCAAAAATAAGAGCGGTAGTAATATTGGCAATATGAACGCCCGATAATATTTTAGACAACACATAAGCAATGAGCCCGGAAATTAATAAACGTAGTAGGAAGTTCATGATTTTGGTTTAAAGATTAATTATTGATAATTATTGAATTCATATTCATCATTTAAAACTCATTATGCTGTATGTCATTTCCTCTGTCTGTGCAAATTATCATGCATAGTTGAACCCGTTCGGGATTCGTATCAAAGAATTACAGATTTTATCATTCAACATTAGCATTCATCACTCCTAATAAACCACAAGCTCAAAAAATCTTTCGGGTTGTAAGTATTTTTTTGCCAATGCCTGCAATTCTTCTGCCTCTGTATGTTTAATAGCTTGTACTGAATCATAAAAATATTTTTCATCCAGGTTATTTAAAATAATATTTTTCCATTTTGCCATTATATGAAAAGGTCCATCGAGATCTCCCAATATGCCACCAATCATATAATTACGCACAAGCGAAAGTTCTTCTTCATCAATCAATTCATCTCTCAGCAATTTCATTTCTTTATAAACTTCTTCAATCGTTGCTTCGCACACATCTTTGCCTGCCTCTGTACTTACCAGCCACGCACTTTCCTGCATGTGGTTTTGCAGGTAACTGTATATGCCATAGGTATACCCTTTTTCTTCTCTAATATTGCTCATTAACCTGCTTCCAAAAAAACCACCATAAACCGTATTTAGCACTATTACTTTTTTAAAGTCTTCGTGGTGTCTGTTGGGGAAAGGCTGTGCTATTCTGATGGCCCCCTGCACCGCATTTATATCGTTTTCAACACGGTGTTTCAATTGCGTTTCAGGTATCGTTATTATTTTTTTTACTTTAAAATTGGGTGCAGTTAATGTTAGCTTACCAAAGTTTTCATTTAAAAGTGCCTGTATATCTGCCGGCAATTTTCCTGCTATAAAAATGGCGCAGGTTCCTTGCAAATAGTAGTCTTTATAAAAGCTTTTTATATCTTCTATGGTAAGCGCATCCAGATCGGGCAAATGTGTAAAACTTGCATATGGGTGATCCTGACCATACAACAACTGGTCTATTTTTCTGCCTGCAATAAATTCGCATTTCAATAGGTTCACAGAAAGTCGTTGTTTGCTGTTTTGTACGAAAATGTCCAGCTCTTCTTGCGGAAAGATACTGTTTGTAAGCATATCGTTCATAACGGGTAACAGACTTGCTGCATGTTTGCTTAATGTATGTAATGAAACTACTGCTGTTTCACTGTAACAGCTTCGGGAGCAACTGGCACCCAAATATTCAAAAGCTTCATTTATTTGAAGAGCGGTACGACTTGTTGTACCATTGCGCAAAAGAAAATTTGTAGCACCTGCAACCCCTTTGTTTTTTTCGAAAAAATTACCCGCAAAAAAAACCATTTCAATCTGCAATACATCTTGTGCGCCTGCATTGATCGAATAAACCGGCACGCCATTATCCAAATGAAAAAGTTCGTAAGGTTTTAATTTTAAATTAAAGTCTGTTGCATCAATTATTGGTGGCGCTATGGTTCTGTTGATCATGGGAAAGGTTGTGTTGCTAAAAAGCTTGTTTAGTAAAAAAGTGGTTGATAAAAAATCGTTTTTTATCAATTAATTGTTACTCATATAATACATCGTGCTGCAATTATTTTCATCAAATATTATTCTTGTTTGCTTCAATATATCTTCGGCGGTTACAGCTTGGTATTTTGCGAGTTCGTTGTTCATTAAATCTGCATCGCCCAGTAATTCATACATGGCTATGCTGCTTGCTCTGTTCATCACACTCATATCTTCAAACGCCAATGCACTTTCTGTTTTGTTCTTTACTTTTTCCAATTCTAAAACTGTCACACCTGTTGCCTGTAATTTTTTAATTTCTTCGTTTATGGACTGCTCTGCCTTTTTTATATCAATTCCTTTTACCAATTTACCTTCTATTACAAGCAAGCCGGCATCAGTACTGCCCATGTGGTAGCACTCAATGTTGCTAAACAATTGTTGCTCCTTTACAAGGCTTTGAAATAACCTTGATGAAGCACCACCACTTAAAATATCTGTAATTAAATCTGCAGTGTAATAACGATCATCCGTACGTGGATAAATATGCCAGCATTTGTACAGCGCATCCAAAGGCACATCAGCCTTTACTTCCAAGGTTCTTGGTGCGGTTTGTTTTGGCTCAACTGGTAAGTTACGATCGTACTTTTTGCCGGCAGGTATTGTACCAAACCATTTTTCTGCCAGCTCTTTTACCTTAGCAACTTCTACGTTACCTGCTACAGTAAGTATGGCATTTGATGGGTTATAGTGCTTTTTAAAGAATGCTTTTACATCTGCTAATGTTGCATCTTCCACATGTTTTAAAGATGCACCAATTGTCATCCATTTATAAGGATGGGTAGTATAAACCAACGTTCTTAATTTGTGCCACACATCGCCATAAGGCTTATTAATATAATGTTCTTTAAACTCTTCGCAAACCACTTTTCGCTGCACTTCTAAACTCTTTTTGCCAAAAGCAAGGCTAAGCATGCGGTCGCTCTCCAGCCAAAAAGCTGTCTCGATATTTTCTGCAGGTAACTGGCAATAGTAATTGGTGAGGTCATTGGTTGTGTAAGCATTGTTTTCGCCGCCTGCAACCTGTAAAGGCTCATCATAGACCGGTATATTAATACTACCACCAAACATGAGGTGTTCAAACAAATGTGCAAAACCTGTCTTCTCTGGGTTTTCATCTTTTGCACCAACATCATACAACACATTTACGACTGCCATTGGTGTACTATTGTCTTCGTGTACGAGTACTCTAAGCCCATTCTCGAGGGTAAATTTTTCAAACCTGATCATATACAAATGTACGAAGCCAAAGAATAATAATTTTGTTATCGTATACTGATTGGTTGTAAATAAATAAGGTATGGTGTTCCGCTTCTCCTAATAATTAATAATATTTTTTCCTTTACGCTCTGTAATAAGTTTTCGTATTGTTGAATATTTCCCGAAATATTGGTGCTTACTGAAATCAATTCATCACCATTTTTTAAACCAGCTTTATCAGCAGGAGATTTTTCTACGATATCATCAATAAAAATCTTATCGCCATATTGATAAAGCGATAAGCCCGAGTATGCGTAATCGAATCCATCCGTAAAAAATGAATTGGGTACAATATTAACTTCCTGTTCAGGATAGTTTAAAGTAACATTGAATCTTCTCAAAAGATCATTTCCTAAAAGCCCGCAAGTGTACGGGTAAGATGTTACGTTCGCTTCATCATCGTATAAATTTGCAGGCACATTTCTAAAACTATAAGGACCAATTTTTACAGACTTTACAACTGTCAACCGCATTATTTTTTTACCACCGAGGCCCTGCACCTGTGTAGAAACGGGTCTCCTTCTTTTTAACATTATATTGTTGTCTTTTAAAAACTGTTCTGTAATTAAAATACAAAGACCTGCGCCGGTATCCATGTAAAAATTAGAAACGACCTTTTCTTTATCCTTTACTGTTAGTGGCAAAGCGATTAATTTTCTAAAATATGGTTTTAGTAAAGTACCCGACTTTGGATACCTGAATTTACCCGGGGAAAAAATTTTAATTTTTGCTGAGTCATAATTGATATCTACTATATACCTGCTTAAAAACCCATAACCAATAATACCGTCTATTCTTTCGCCATAAACACTGCCAAGTAAACTGTAGTCATTTACATAAAAACTAACACTATCAGTTGTCAGTTTATCAATGATCAATTTACGGTTAAAAGCAAAAGCAACTTTTTTGCTGCCCGCAATCCCCGAAACCATTGTATCGGATTGCTTTAAAGAAATGTTAAGCTCTGCGCAAGTAGTAGAATCGAGGGATATGCCACCACTGCCTGTATCAAGGATAAAATTTAATACCTTATTCCGGTTATCAATTTTAGCATTTATAACAATTACGCCTCCTGTAAAGGTTTTAAAAGAGATGGTCTCTAACAACTTTGCCGGGGTTTTAGTTGCTATTGACTGGCCAAAACATGCAGCCGAAATAAGGAATAATAATATGGTGCAGATCGTTTTTATAAAGCAGTTATTAAATTTTACAAGTTAATGAATGTACTTTTGCAATGCAATTTAAATCTGTAGAAAATGAATATTGATGACTTATTGAAAAAAGCAATGGCTTTTGAATTACTGTCTGTAGAAGAAGGGGTTTACTTATTTGAAAACGCTGCTTTAGCTGATCTAATGTTTGTTGCTAACGAACTAAGAAAAATTCAAGTGCCTCATGGCAAAGTTACGTGGCAGATAGATAGAAATGTGAATACAACAAACGTGTGTATTGCAAACTGTAAATTCTGCAATTTTTACAGAATTCCTGGCCATAAAGATGCTTACATAACAGATATTGAAACGTATAAGAGAAAAATTGAGGAAACAATTGCCTACGGCGGCGACCAGTTATTATTACAGGGCGGTCACCACCCAGAACTTGGCCTTTCCTTTTATGTAAATTTATTTAAAGAGCTAAAAAGCCTTTATCCCAACATTAAGCTGCATACGCTGGGACCGCCAGAAATTGCTCATATAACCAAACTTGAAAAAAGTACTCATAAAGAAGTTTTAATGGCTTTAAAGGAAGCAGGTATGGACAGTCTTCCAGGCGCAGGTGCGGAAATTTTAACCGACCGTGTACGCAGATTAATCAGCAAGGGCAAATGTGGTGCACAGGAGTGGCTGGACATTATGCATGAAGCACACAAACTCAATATTACAACATCTGCAACGATGATGTTTGGTCATGTTGAAACGCTGGAAGAACGTTTTGACCATCTTGTAAAAATAAGAGAAGTGCAAAGCCGCAAACCTGAAGATGCCAAAGGATTTTTAGCATTTATTCCATGGACCTTTCAGGATGCTGATACCCTACTTGCAAGAATTCGTGGTGTGCACAATCTTACAACCCCCGAAGAATATATTAGAATGATAGCGATGAGTCGCATTATGCTTCCCAACGTAAAAAATATACAGGCAAGCTGGCTTACGGTAGGCAAACAAGTTGCACAGCTTTGCTTAAATGCAGGTGCCAACGATTTTGGTAGTATTATGATTGAAGAAAATGTGGTGAGTGCTGCAGGTGCTCCGCATAGGTTTACTGCTAACAGCATACAAGATGCAATTCGCATGGCAGGTTTTGAACCCCAGCTTCGCAACCAACAGTATGGTTGGAGAGAAATGCCTGAAATGAAAGAGCAAGTGATAGATTATTAATACTAAGTTATTGCCACCAAATGTTATTTCAATTTACATAATATATAAAATAGAAAAAGTCGCTCATTTGAGCGACTTTTTCTTGAATTACAATTTAACGAACAAATTATTTCTTCGGCATCAATACAGCATCAATAACGTGAGTTACTCCATTGCTAGATACAACATCAGCAATTGTTACGTTTGCACCATTGATTGTTACTTTCCCGTCTTTTACACCTACAGTCAATTCTTGACCTTGTAATGTTTTCAATTTTTGGCCATCTTTAAGATCTGCCGCTTTTACAGCACCAGCTACTACATGATATGTAAGAACACCAGTTAGGTCTTTCTTCATTTCAGGCTTAAGCAAGTTATCTACTGCACCTGCCGGTAATTTTGCAAATGCTTCGTTTGTCGGAGCAAATACTGTGAATGGACCTGCACCACTTAAAGTTTCAGCAAGACCTGCTGCTTTTACTGCAGCTACAAGCGTAGTATGGTCGGCAGAACCTGCAGCATTTTCTACGATGTTTTTAGAAGGTACCATGTTTGCACCACCAACCATTACACCAGCTTCAGCCATTTTAGGAGCTTCAGCCATTTTAGTTGTGTCAGCAGCTACAGTTGTAGTTTCTTCTGTCTTTTTTGCGTTGTTGCAAGAAGTAAGCATGAAAACAGAGGCAGAAGCCACCATTACTGCTGATAAGAATGTTTTTTTCATTTTTTGGTTTTTTACTAATTTGGTTATTAATTGAGAGTTGTAAGTTACGTAATAATTGCTTCGGAGGATTTATAAACGGGAAATATAATTTATATATATGGAAACTTTTTAAGAAGACCCGATTATTCAAGCCGGATAGGGAACTTTTTGAATGTTAAAAAGCATTTTTTAAAAAAATAAATTCCTGATTTCAATAGCAATTATGAAACGTATGCAAGTTTAATAATTAATTTTACAACATGGCAAATCCAACCTCATCATTAATAGATGCATTGCGTTTAACGGCTACCAATCTTAAGAATGGCGCTTATCACTCATGGGGACACCATGGTGCTTGTAATTGTGGTAATCTTGTACAGTCTGTTACAAAATTTACAAAAGAAGAAATTGTAACATACGCCCATGCAAGTACCGGAGAGTGGACAGAACTTGCTGAAGAATTCTGCCCAATAACCAACGCCCCTCTTAAACTCATTTTTAATAAGTTGGAAGAAATAGGTTTAACGCCTACCGATATTCACCACATTGAATATTTGAGTGACAGGGAAGTTTTAAACAATTTACCTGAAGGTTTTAGGTGGCTTAAAAGAAACAAAAAAGAAGATGCTATTGTATATTTTGAAACTTTTGCAAATGTGTTGGAAGATAAATTGCTTGCAGGCATCAATATTGATATAAGCGAATTACAAAGAATGAATTATAAGCCTGAAAGAAAAAAGCGATTAGCCGAAATTTAAAATTGAAAATGATGTGAGCAGATTAAATTATAATCGCATTTTGCATGTGTTTTAATGGTAGTAATTTAGGTACTTAAATATAAAAAGTTACCTCCATTTCCATCAAGAACATTGGCTGCTACAACCCAAGGTAGTTTTCAACAATTTCTTTCGTTTAGAGGTTCAACTCGTCCGGATAATTGCGTATTCAGCTTTTCTATAGAGCCTTTTAAAAATTTCAAAATAATTGTTAATTATAGCTTGACTTACAAATCATTCCAAAAAAAGTCGGCTCATTGTTAAACATAATACTCTATTAGTTTTGTAACGGTCAAAGTACATTTATCATAAGAAGTAGATGTAGATTCACATTAAATCTCTTCCCAATTTAATTCACCAATATACCTGTTGGCTACTTTGCCTTCGGCATTCATCGCAAGCAGATGCAGCCATCCATTGTCACATAAATTTCTTACGTTTTCATGTTTTTGAAGAATTTTATTCATGGCTTGCAAAGATGCTTCTATAATTACATTCAACTTCACAGGTTCGTGCTGGTAAACTGCTCCATCGTGAATAGATTGAAGTGGTAATCCAATTCTAAGGTCGCCTGAATAACCTTCCAAAACGCCTACGCCAGCTGTTACATTGTGCAAAGTTTTATTACCTGAGCCATAATGTTTATTGTCTACCGTGGATGCAAAATATTGCATGTTAATCCAATTAGTTACTACCATAGGCGCCGTCATTATTAATTCCAAAATAGCGAACCCTTCATCTTTTTTCCAATCGTAAGTATGAAGAAAAGATTGCCCGCCCAAATTTAAATTTTTCGTTCTTTCCCTGGGTGCAACTACGAAAGCTGTACATCCTGCTAATCCCCATTCAGGGCGAACCTGCGACCAATCTTTACTGCGTGTTTTTATGGCTGCATTTACATTGCCATTAACAAACATTCGCAAGGCTCTTTCTGTACGGGAGGCGTGACCTGCAGTAATCAAAGATTTTTTAAGATCTAGTAGTTCTTCGGCAAGGTTGCTTGCCACATCGTATTCATTATAAATGCTGATTTCATCTGTAGTAGTATCGTGTAAGCAAGCAAGAAAAACGGTATCGTTTGGTATGTTTATATTTTCAAGTTTTAACTGTTCACGAACAGTTTTATTGTTCAATACTGCAGCTGCTACTTTTGCATTGGCTTCGCCTGAATGTCCTCCGCAAGCGCCGCAATCCAGCCCCGTTGCATGAGGGTTGTTTACCGTGGTTGACCCATGGCCCACAACCAATACAAATTGGGCAAAATTTTCACTGAGAGACATGGCTTTCAACGCATTTTTAGCCATCTGTATTTGTTGCTCTAAAGCAATACCAACGGTTTCAGTGTTGTGTTTAGCAAATGCTAAACTGATGCTTTTTTGTTTTGAAATTGACAATGCTATACCTGAATTTGTTGGGTGCGGCACAGGACGAGTAAACCCAAATGCATCTGTAAAAAGTTTTGGTAAATAAGTTAGCCCTATGGGACTAACAAAGCTAAAACAACTAACCGCACTTGACTTAAAGGACTTCCATACTTGTTTTACCTGGTTGTTAAGTATTCGGGCATTATATGCCGAAATGTTTACCGTCTCATTAGGAATTTCTTCTAAAATAGTTGGTCCGGTTTTTAAAAGCACCGGGCATTGTGCTTCGCCAGTATCATGTGCCAACGGTATAAAATTTATTGGGAAGGCAAAAAAACCCGCAAAGCCAATGGTTTCTATTCCTGCATTTGCCATTTCCAGGTTTCTTCTAAAAACCTCAGAGCGTACGTCAATACAAAAAATTGCCTGTGCCTTTAGCTGTTCTTTCTTTGCCGGAACTATCTTTTTTAACTGATTAAATTTTGCGATGATTTCTCTTTGCGATGCTATGTCAAATGCTTCTTGCCAAATAAGTTTTTCCTCAAGTTGTTTATTAAGCCCGATAGGTATTTGGGTGAGCTTTGCCTCTATCCACTTTGTTTGCAAAGCAGGGCTTGCAATACTTTGTAACAAACAAGCCTCCCAGCAGGTAAGTATAGAAAGGAACTCAATCAATTTCCCATCCTGTCCTCCATACAATTCACTGTCCCAATCAATTCGGGCAATAAATGCCGACCAACCTCCAACACGTATCAACAAACGATGAAAGTAATTATCTAAATCTTCACTCAACAAATCCAAAATTTGCAACGCTGCCTGTAGTGCTTGTAAAGGGTCTTCTGGAAGATTCTTTACAGCTTTTCTAAAATTTTTCAATCCCGCAATTTCAGGAGTGGGGTCTATTTCTGCTTCCCTTTTCCATGCCATAAAAATCCCTGCATCTTTATTTGCAGCAGCCCAAATGGCTTGTCCATTATCAAAATAGGAAGCTGCCCAAATAGATATTCTTGAAACAACAAAACGGCTCCAATCTTTTTTGGTTATCTGAGCAGCTATATCTATAAAAGTTTTTATAGAAGATAAATGTTGTTCCTCATCAGTAATTTTAGTGAGATTATTTATAATGATATCAGCATCTGTAAACGAAGCAGATTTTTTCGCCAATGCGGCCAATATATCTTCCTTTATTATTTTTCCTTGCTGCCATTTATTTTGGTAGAAAGAAGTTGGTAAAGTCATTTGTATGCCTGCTACAGCGTTTAGTTGCTGTGCTGTAGTTTCAAATTTTTGGTTACCAAAGCCTAAGTATGGGTTTACAGCAACAAAATTTTCTAAGGGCCAAACAGGTGCAATTTTTTTGCAAGCTTTGCGCATTTTATCTACAAGTAAACTTGCTTCCATTTGTTTATTTGGCATTAAAATATTTTGTTCCATGTAAAGTTTGTTATGTATGTATATTTAAGAAAGCTGCTTTTCTAATAATTCTATTGGCAGATTTTTTACTGTGATATTTTTAAGTTCAGCATTCTTTATCTCCGGTCGTTTTTCAGGCGATTGGATGTGCAACGCATTCACCAATTTATCAAAATAGGCATTGGCGTAAAAACCATTTCTGATGTGAACAGCAAGTGCCCGATGAAACGGTTTTTGAGCAATTTGAGACGCTAATAGTTGGATAAAGATGGTAAGGGCAAAAGCTAATAAAATAAAAACCATTGCAATTAACTTCGCAGGTTGAGGCGTATTTAAATCGGGTACTTGTGAAGCAATAAGTTTATGGGTTGCAGATTCTAAAGAAAAGAATGCTATGGTTACTAAGAGTGCAAGTGCAGTTGCCCGAAACAACAAATTAATATTCCATTTACTGGCAATAGCGTTCGTAAATAAATTAGAAAGACCTAATATAATGACTGTGCCAATAAACAGAAGAGAAATATCTTTCTTCAGGTTAATTCCCCAACTCCAGGCAAATGCTACATAGAGTAACAAAGCCATTGCTAAACCCAGAACAATTGTAAAGGGGCGAACAGACTTTTTTACCTTAATTACTTTCGATGCTCTTACTACATCTATTACACTTCCAGACGATAAAAATGCGTGTGCTTTATAAAATGAATGAGCTACCAAGTGTAGCAATGCTGCTGCATATACACCCAAGCCGCAGGTCATTAAACTAAAACCCATATGCCCTACGCTTGAATATCCCAAAGCAGTTTTTATAGAGGTTTGTGTTAGATAAGCTACAGAAGCAAATAGCGCCGTTAGGCCACCAACTATCATTAAAAATACAGAAGTATAGGTGCTTGATTCCATTACAAAAGACATTCTGATAAGTAGGTAAGGCCCTGCATTTAAAAGTCCGGCATGCAACAAGGCAGATACTGGAGTCGGCGTTTCCATAATCTCTATTAACCAGCCGTGGGTAGGGAATTGGGCTGATTTTAATATGGCTGAAAGTGCTAAAAAGAAGGCTGCTAATTCTAGTTTAGGAGAAACCTGCGAGCTACTTTTAATAGCATTAAAAATAACTTCAAGATTGCCTGAGCCAAACTGATTATAAAGTAAAACGATGGCGATTAGTAAACAGGCATCGCCTAACCTAGCAAGAATAAATTTCTTTTTTGCAGCAAGTTGGGCGCCTGGTCTATCGCTGTAAAAAAGTAGTAACCTGTGTAATGATATGCTTGTTAATATCCATGAGATGAGCAGTATGCCAAGGTTTCCTGAAATTACGAGTAGTTGCACTGCTGCTATGGTTGCAGCAAGCCTACCCATAAATGCACCTTGCCGTTTGTCTCCATCTAAATAATTAACGCTGTATTTTACAATGATAAAACCAAGTAGAGAAATCATGGCAAGCATAATGATACTCAACGAATCTAGCCGAATGCTAAAACCAATATCGCCTATGCCAATTATTTCTGATTGAATGAGTTTGTGCTGGTAAACACTAATGCTTATAAACGCAGCAATAACGAGGCTTAAAATTGTGGAGACCTTGCATATAAATATTATTTCTTTGGGTTTAAAGCCAGGCTGGAACCAAGAGGCAATTGCTGCTAAAACAAAAACAAACGGAGAGAACAATGCTATGAACGATAAAAGATTTTGTGACATCGTATTTACTTTGTTAAGTTCTTTAAAGCGATACTAAATACAAGCGGTCGTTTTTTGACACCAATGCTATTTTGAATCGGATTTTTTTAACGATGCAAATCTGCGGAAAAGGAATGATAAGTTTTTATTAATGTTTAAAATAGTATCCATAAAAAATATTTATGTATTGAACAAAATACAATTTAGTTTTACAAAAAAGATACTAAAATTGAGAGAAAGTAAAAGTGTTGGTGTGGTCTTGTATTCACCCAATCTTGTCATTAATATAAATTATGAATTGCAATGAAATATGCTTTGGCTAGCCTATTTGGAGAAGGAAGTTGTTCGAAAAGCGAATTGTTAGCATAACATGAACTAAAAAAGAGCCTAGCTGTCTGGTATAATATTAATGTGACCGCAATACGTCCGGCATAAAAGTAAATTAAAGAAGAAAGGCTTGGGATAAAGTTTGCGTCTGGCCTCGATTATTAAAACCTTTCGGTATACATCAGTCATTCCAAAAGAAAAAATTGACAGCATTATCCTAATATTAGTGCAGTTCATCGGAAATTTTTTTTGCCTTGTTAACAACAACCTGCCCCGCTTTCATTACCCACGCTACTTTATTGATGATGATATTTATATCTTTTAATGGATCACCTTCTACTGCAACTATATCTGCAAAGTAGCCAGGGGCAATTGCGCCTAACTCTTTTTCCATACCAAGCATTTCTGCTCCGGTCGTAGTAGCGGTCTTTAATGCCTGCTCGGTCGACATACCTGCTTTTACGAACCAAGCAAGCTCACGGGCATTTTCTCCAAAGCCTGTAAATACCGCATCGGATCCCATAGCAATTTTTACATTTGCTTTAATAGCACGTTTCACTGTTTCGAAATTTTTATTTACATAATTATTTAATCCTGCTACAACAGTAGAGTCGTAACCATACTCGTCTTTGTGCGCTATATAATATTTGTTGTGCTCCACTGTTGGTACATATATAATTCCATCCTTTGCCATTTTAGCTAGGGTAAGTTCATCAATATCTATCGCATGCTCCACGGTATTTGTTCCTGCTCTTACAGCATCCCGAGCTCCATCAGGTCCATATGAATGAATAGCAATACGCTTCCCTGAAAAATGAGCCACATCAGCTGCAGCTTTCATTTCTTCATAAGTAAATGTTTGAAAACCTGTCACATCTTTATCACTACCGGTGGAGCCATACATTTTTATCCAATCTGCACCTGCTGCTATTTGCTGCCTCGCAACTCTTTGAACTGCCTCAATACCATCACAGGTACCGGCATCGGGTATAGCGCCAATTTTATAAGGAGAACTGCTAATGTGTAAGCCATTGCCTGCGACAAACATTCGAGGCCCCGTCATAGCGCCTCGGTTTATCAAATCTCGCATGGCAAAATCCATATTATCAAATGAGCCTAAGTCTCTTACTGTTGTAACACCTGCTTCAAGAGCTTTTCTGGCATTCTCCTGTGCAAGAAAAACTGTCACTGAAGGGCCTAAAGTCCCAAGTTGACCCCATGGGTTACTGCCTGGTGTCCTATCCCAGTAAAAAGTCATATGCGTATGTGCATCTATTAATCCAGGTATAGCGGTATATCTTTTTAAATCAATTTCCTCAGCATTGGGCGGAATCAGAATATCTTTTTCTGCACCAACTTTTTCAATTCTATTTGCAGTCACTATCACTACACCGTTGATGATTACTTTTCCATTACCATCAATTATTTTCCCAAAATGAATTGCCTTTGTTTGTGCAAATAAAAAAGAATGATGCAAAGAAAAAACAACAAGCAGGACTAAATGAATTTTGCACATGGGTTTGTTTTGTTTGGTAATTAAAAAACGAAAGTTTAGCAATGATACAAGTAGTAACATGAAGAAGCACCTTCATGAAACAATGCTTCGGTTATCATTTAAATATGAAGATAAGAACTTTTAGTTGGCTGTAACCGCCATTAATAGTGAGCTGTAGCCAATTTTTTAAAGTCGCAGATTATTACTTAACCTCTTTGCATTGCTAAACTATTTTGGATAAATAATAAAGTCCGCATGAACTTCTCTTTTAGGATTTTCACCTATCTTTTTCAAAGATTCATTAAGTAGAAACAAATCATCAACCTTTAATGGCAAGACATGCTCATCAGGTTGAAAGGTTGTTCCTGTAGGATAGTCTTTGCCAGCGGCTTTAGTCATTTCTATATGGTTACCTAAAATATAACTGACCTTATGATTTTTTACAAAGTCGCATAAACGCTGCGTACTTAATGTAAAAGCTTTCCAATCATTTATATAAAGTCTTCCGGGATAAAAACTATCTCCTGTCAATAATAGTTTTGTCCTTTCATCATATGCTGCAACAGAAGCAATCTGGTGACCGGGGATCGGAATAAATTCAATAACTCTTCCTCCTAAATCTAATTTACTGTTTTCTAAGGGCCAATTTTCAAATTTAAAAAACGTCTTTACATCATTAATCTTTAGACCTACAATGGTTGTACTTGGTTTGTTTTTAAATTGGTTATCTGCAGCTGTATGGTCGCCATGAGAATGTGTATGTGCTACTACTAATTCTACCGGTCTATTTGTCTTCTTTTCCCACTGGTCAAGCAACTTTCTAACTGTTGCATATAATGGGAACTGCTTGTCATCTTCTGTTGCACCGGTATCCATTAGTAAAGCTTTTTCACTCCCCATAAAAAGATACATAAATGGCGCCTCATAGTTAACACACTTATTTTGTCTCATTACCCAAGTGCTGCTATTTAGTTGTAAAACCTGAATACTAGGGTCTATATTATTTTTACAATCAGCAGCCCCGTGAATCCAAACTGCCTGATCGATTTTTGTAACCCTGCCATCCAAAACTTTACAGGAAACAAAACTTGATAGAAGAACAGATAATATAGAAAAGTAAGTTTTATATGGCATGGTACATTCGTTTATTTAAAAAATAATACAGATTTGTGTAAAAAGATAATCAGTGTCGGATTCGCCAACAATTCAATTGATTTTAATAAATCATCTAAAATAATTTGCCAAAATTTAATTCATAAAATTTGAAGTTACACAAACCAAGTCAACCCAAAAATATCGGCTCCCAAAAGTTAAAATATTCTTTACCGCTAAGCGAAATTTTGTAATAGTTTTTATTATTCTCCTATTTCTTTGCTTCATTATATTCATTTAAGGAATGAAGTATTTTAGTAACCAGAAATGCGGTAGATGTTCTCGGCATATCAGGTAGAATATTCCAGGCTGTAAATACAACTACCATATCATATTGTGGAAATATCATGGGCGTCTGCCCTCCAAAACCACTGCCACGCCACACAATATCAGTACTATTCTTTCCATAATTATATAGCCACCATTTGTACCCATAAGCTTGGTTTTGTGATAGACGCACGTACGGTGCTACTGATTGACTTACATAATCTGTACTAATCAACTGTTTGTTTTCCCATTTCCCTTTTTCTAAATAGAGATAAAAGATTTTGGCAAGATCCTTTTTATCGAGGTATAATCCACCTTCGCTGTCCACAAGCCCCGACGGTGATCTTTTCCAGTAATAATGTTGTATCCCTAAAGTTTTAAAAAGGTATTTCGCAGCATACTCTTCCAAATCTTTGCCCGTAGCAACCCGAAAGATATGCGCAAGAATTTGAGTAGCCCCGCCGTTATAGTTAAACACTTTGCCAGGCTCATCGGCCATTGGTTTATCTATAGCATATTTTACCCAATCGTAGTTAGCTTCCATAATGCTGCCGTCGTTTCTAGGGTCCTCATAGGGTAGATTTTCATTCCATTTAAAACCCGCTGTCATTGTTAGCAAATGGCGAATGGTAATACTTCTTTTTCTGCTGTCAATATTTTGAATATTACTGGTATCAAAGAAATTTAAAATTGGGGTATTTAAATCAGGAAATTCTTTACGGGTAATAGCAAGGCCAATGATAACCGATGTAACTGTTTTTGTAACAGATTGTAAAGTGTGCAAACTAGTATTATGAAAAAAGGGATGCCACCATGGATTGAAATAATTATACGGCCCTCCTACGTCACTACTATTTAAAGCACTTTTTACCGAAACTTCCTTTTTGTATATGTCTTCATAACGATGTTGGTACGATTTCTCGAAGGCAATTTTTCCATATCGTATAACGAGCATACCATCAACATTGCCATATTTCCCGCTCGCTAGTTCTTTTTCTAAGGCGTTCAACGAATCTTTATTTAAACCGAGTGCACTTGGCTGCGATAATAACCATCCCTTTGTAGGCCAATTACTTTGGCTGAAAGAGTTAGCAAAAAGTGTAAGAGCAAATAAAAAAGCGGTAATCGATTTCATGTAAGTGTTAGTTTAGTTAATAGCAATTTGTATGCATCAAAATGGACCTGATGTAAATTTGTAAGTAGAATGACCACCGCAGACAAACGTTGTTCGTTCTTAATATTAATTAAATGTAAGAATGAAAGTTCAACAATTCTTACGACCCGGGAAACATAATTTGCGTTTTTTCAAATATCTTTTACTGCTGTTGTACTAATATTCTGAAAATATTCGATACCGTCGTTGCTTATCGAATTAATAAACTTTTTTAACGAACGACGGTGGCCAATCTTCATGCAGGTAGGCAAATGAGAAATACAATTTCAGTTAAAATTTGCAAGATCTAATATCAAAGATTTTTTAAGACGTAAAAAAAGCTTATCATTTTTTATATGCCCTTACGCATCTCTACCATGTGTTCGGCAAATCCAATTTTTTCATACGCTTTAACAGCTGCCTTATTGTAAAAATATACATCTAATCTAAGCTCAGAAATTTTTTGGGACTGCGCCCATAGCTCAAGAAATTTAATAATCTTCTTGTTTACACCTCTGCCCCGATGCTTTGGGTCAATTTGTGTGGATTTTCCACATAATAAAGCCGGAGTAACACTTCAAGCTTATAACCATTGCTATTCCTATAAAACTAAAAAGGTGTCTGAGGCTTTGGACGCAGTCGATTAAAGTAAAGTGATTTTTTCTGTTTCCATTTTTAATACTCGAATTTCAAACAGGCATTTACATACAACGATCGCTTATTGCTGCAGGCAGGGAATTCATTGCTGTTTGACCCCAACCGATGCTGAATTAAGATATAAAAGTAAAAGATAAAAAACAAAAGTTCAACAAAGCTCGTCCTGCCCGAACCACTGCTGATAGCGAACCGCAGCCGAAGATAACAACGTCACGCCCGGCTTCCAGCAATACCTTTGTTATGCGTTCGTGCTACTGTGCCGACGAAAATGTATAGTTTCAAGTTAGCTTGCACTTAATTCTAAGTGATTCATTTTAATTTAACCCTAATGTAATTGATTTCGGTGGCTTTTACATTCTTCCCATCCTGTTCATTATAGTCTTCTATTCTGTAATGGTCTTTATTAAGGATAATGAAAAGTTCCTTCGTTTTTAGTTTCATTCCTGGGATAAGTTCGCCTTCCGAGTAAAAAATTATAGTATTTGCAGTTGAATCGTAATTGCCTTCTGAATAAGAAATGTCACTTCCTATATGATTGTTGATATATGTGCGTATGAATTTCTTTTTCACATTGTCGTAGCCCATCGTTTCAATACTTTTTTCATTCACTTCTTTCATTTTGCCATCTTGAATGGGCATTTGCAGTTTACCATGACCTGTTCCTTCTGCAATAAAGAAGCGTCCGTTAGCAAACGGCTTTCTCACTAAAGTTCCGGTGAAATTAAATACTACTTTGCTTGAATCAGGATTTGGATTTTCTGAAAAAAACGCACCCGTGAAAGTCCAAGAACCTAAAAGGTCAGCAAGTAATTGATGATACTTGCCTGGTCGAGAATATTCAAGCATTTTATTATAGATGTCATCATCGTTTGCCAATGAGTCTTTGGGGAGTTGTGCAAATGTTAGGGTTGTAATAAGTGCTAAAAAAATAATAGATACAATTAGAAGCTGTTTGAGTTAATTATTTAAGAATCGCTATGTGTATAAGTTGAAAATTAAAGTTGTATAAAAAAGAAAGTTGCCCGATAATAGTGAAATGACAAAACCCCACTACTTTTCAAGCAACTTTCAATGGCAAATTATT
>JBBRPX010000003.1:0-60453 GCA_038227505.1 Chitinophagales bacterium | reverse complement strand
TACTTTGTATTGGTTTCATCGCTTTGCGTTTTTGTTAAGATCGTAATCTTTTTATCAGGCATTTCCTGCGCAGCTTTTAGCGCATAAGTAAGCCCTGCTATACCCGAACCAATTACAAGAATATCTGTTTGCATGTATTAATATTTTATAAAACAATTTGGGGCTTTGCACCGAAGAACATTTTTCAACATTTGTCCGGGCTTCTCCGGCTACGGTATTTTTTAAACAAATATGCCTTTGGCATTTGTATAAAAAATACTTCCCTTCGTCCCCCGCAGCCCTTCATCTTTAAATCTTTTTTCAACTTTTAACTGTCTTGTTGTTGCCGCAGGCGTTGCCTGCGTTTTTTATTTTCATTGCTACTAATGTTGCGCCCCGATGGGGCTTTACAAAATGAAAAAAATTGTATTCCTTGCGCCACTACAAATCACTTTTTTCTTCAAAATATAATCACATTAATCCTAACTTGCCGATCCCAATAATTCCTAATTCCTAATTCCTAATTCCTAATTCCTAATTCCTAATTCCTAATTCCTAATTCCTAATTCCTAATTCCTAATTCCTAATTCCTAATTCCTAATTCCTAATTGCTAATTCCTAATTGCTAATTCCTAATTGCTAATTCCTAATTCCTAATTCCTAATCACTAATTCCTAATCCCTAATTCCTAATCCCTAATTCCTAATCCCTAATTCCTAATCCCTAATTCCTAATCCCTAATTCCTAATTCACAATTCCTAATCCCTAATTCCTAATCCCTAATTCCTAATTCACAATTCCTAACTCCTAATTCACAATTCCTGCTCAATCCAAACCCCACTCTCCTTCAATAAATTTATTAATTCATCCACTGCTACTTCGCTGTTTATATTTTTCTTCACCACTTCCTTTCCTCTGTACAAAGTGATCTTACCAACACCGCTGCCTACATAGCCAAAATCAGCATCTGCCATTTCTCCGGGACCGTTAACTATACAACCCATCACAGCAATTTTTAATCCTTTTAAATGGTTGGTAACGTTTCTAATTTTAGAAGTTGTTTCCTGCAGGTCAAACAAGGTTCTCCCGCAACTTGGGCAACTGATATATTCTGTTTTAGAAATGCGGGTTCTTACTGCCTGTAAAATTGAAAAAGAAGTGTTGTTTAAAAACTGATAATTATTGGTGGCAGCCAAATAAGTTCTGCCGCTTACTTTATCATTTATAATTTTCGATGGATCATTTATCAACCATATTCCGTCACCCATTCCGTCTAATAACAATCCACCAGCTGTTGCACTAAATTCTATTAGCTGCGCATCGATCGTATTTTTCATACTCTCCACTGCAATCACAATCGGACAATGGATTTTTTTGTTTTCAAGGTCATTTATAAACATCCTCATTTGCTGCATGGCATTTTTCTTAGCAGAATAAATACAGAGTACAACATTGTTAGTATCAGCAAGTTTTTTTATTAAGGCACCATTTTCATCATCAACACAAACAGAAATAAAATTTAGTTTTTCATGCAGTTTTTCTGCCGCTAAAAATTCATAAGGCGTAAACAAAGGGAAACATTTTCTGTCATCAGTTGTTGCATTTTGCCAAACTTTATAATTACAAATAAAGTTCAAAGTTCCCGGCAAAGCAAAGTCAATAAGCTTATCTGATGTATAGATATAGTCGGCAGCTGCATCGCCAATATTCCACTTGTCAGTTGGTTCATCATACCGGTACCCGATGGTCTGTAAATCAGCAGCAGCAATAGTTTTAGCAAGCATAAAATCTGCCATAACAATCGGCACATTTTTACCACCGATGTTATTTACAGCATTTGTTGTACGTCTTTTATATTCGAAGGGGGAGTAAAACAAGTTGGCGATTGGCAATTGGCAATTGGCTCCTACATATTCCGAATCTGCTACCTCAACTTGCTCACTGCCAGCTGGCAACTGCTCACTGCTCACTGCGTAGCGCTCAATTAAATCCTTACACACCGGTATTTCAAATTCAGGGTCTTCGGTAAGGCTCACTCTTATTGTATCTCCAATGCCATCTTCCAATAAACTACCAATTCCAATAGCAGATTTTATTCTTCCATCTTCACCATCGCCCGCTTCGGTAACGCCCAAATGCAATGGATAACATTCACCAAACTCTTCCTGCATATGTGTAATAAGCAATCGATAAGCCTGCACCATTACCAGTGGATTGCTACTCTTCATGCTCAAAATAATCTGGTGATAATCTTCACTTCTTGCAATCCTCAAAAACTCCATGGCACTTTCTACCATTCCAATAGCAGTGTCACCATAGCGACTCATAATTCTATCGCTTAAGCTGCCGTGGTTTGTACCAATGCGCATAGCGGTTCCGTGCTCCTTACAAATTAAAACCAGTGGCGTAAAACGTTCCTTAATTCTGTCTATTTCTTCGGCATATTCCGCATCTGTATATTCTATTTGCTCAAACTTTTTCTTATCTACATAATTACCCGGATTCACCCTTACTTTCTCAATAATTTTAGCGGCAATTTCAGCAGCATTAGGAGTAAAATGTATATCTGCAACAATGGGTGTATCGTAATCAAGTCTGCGCAATTCATCTTTAATATTCAGTAAATTTTCAGCCTCATTTTTAGATGGTGCTGTTATGCGTACGAGCTCTGCGCCTGCTTCTATACAACGAATTGTTTGTGCTACAGTAGCAATGGTATCCATTGTATCAGTGGTCGTCATGGTTTGTATCCTTATCGGATTATTTCCACCTATAATTAAATTGCCAACTTTTACTTCCCGGGTTTTTAGGCGTTTATATGTTGAGAGAAATTCGCAATATGAGTTCATAAATAATAATCAAGAAAGTGAATGTTACGTCGGTATACAAGTATTGCAAGATATTTCTAAGCAATACTATGTAAAGGTAAAAAACTATTTATATATTATTATGGCGGAATGGGGAAATGGCTTACCAATCCTTCTCAGGCTTATCTGGAGATGAAGTCCCAACTTTATGGAGTTTATCCTGAAGTTCCTTCTCTTTTTGCAACAGCGCCTGCAGTTTTTGATCGGCATCTTTTTGCGTTAGATTGCTTTGCTGGGGTTTAGGCTGTTCATCCTTCTTATTCTTATCGCCTTCTTTTTTGTCGTTTTTATTTTGTTGGTCCTGCTTTTGTTTGTCTTCTTTTTCCTTTTGCAAAGCAATTTGAAGATTATGCCTTGCATCTATATTATTAGGATTAATTTTTAATGCATTTTTGTAACTCAAAATACAGTCTTCTGTTTTCTTATCATTTTGCAACACTACTCCTTTGTTATAAAAAGAATTGCTTTTTTCAAGAGGAGTATTCATAGCCTCTACGGCCTTTTCATAAGCTGCTATTGCCTCTTCTTTTTTATCAGTTTTATACAACGCATTTCCTAAATTATAACTTGCTGTGGCATTGTTTTTTTCCCCAACCGAATTGTAATATTTTATGGCTGTCTCGTAATCTTTCTTCTTATAGGCGTCGTTACCAAGTTTTATATTTTCATTTTCAGCCTGTGCTGCCGCCGAAAAACCTATGGAAATTAGCAACACTGCAGCTACCAATTTCTTACCTCCAACTTTACCTTTTTTTACTTCAGCAATAAATAATTCTATTATTAAAAAAAGTAATGCTGCACCCAACAATAACTGAAACCAGCTTTTGTAATTTACAAGGGAGTCATCATTTACCGTTCGTTTATCCATGGTAGAAAGATTATTATACAGAGTATTTACCGCTGCATCTGTATTTCTAAAAAGCAGGTAATTACCGTTTCCTTTTTTTGCAACATCTGCCAAAGCCTGTTCATTTAGTTTTGTAATTACAGTAACGCCCTGTTCATCTTTTTTAAGTTCGTTTGTTACAGGATCCATTATTGGTGCACCTTCCGGGGTGCCCATCCCAATCGTGTTTATTACAACACCCTGTTGCGCCATTTCTTCAGCAACTTTTAAAGCGTTTTCTTCGTGATCCTCACCATCACTAATTAATACTACTGCTTTGTATTTTTTTTCTTTGCTGTTGAAAGATGAATAACACATCTTCAGCGCATCACTTATCACCGTTCCTTGTGTTGGGATTGTTTGCGGAGTAGCTGCAGATAAATACATTTTTGCAGCGGAATGATCTCCAGTTAAAGGCATTTGTAAATAGGCTTTACCTGCAAAAACTACTATTCCTATTCGATCGTTATCTAATTTATCAATTAATTTATATAGAAGTTGTTTTGCCCTGTCAAGTCTGTTAGGAGTAATATCCTGCGCAAGCATACTGTTACTTACATCTAATGCTATCATTACATCAATGCCGTTTCTTGTGATTTTTTCACTTCCTTTCGGGCTGCGAAAATTTGCAAGACTCAACAGGATAAGTGCCATTGCAAAAAACAATAATAAAAATTTTTTGTATGGCGATGAAGTATTGAAATTTGCGGTAAGCTCTTTTACAAGCAATGGATCGCCCATTTTTTTAAAAGCAATATTTCGCTTTTGGCGTGCATAAAAATAAATACCAATTATTATCGGTAACAAAAGTAATAGCCACAGTAAATAAATGTATTGAAAAGGAAGTATCATCTTAGCCTGCAAATTAATGATTGAAAAGGCAGGTCATGTTAAAAAAACAATAAACTGTTTTACCGCTTACCTTCAAAAAAATTATAATGTTTTAAAATATCTTTTGTTATTGCCAAACGGTTGTTCGTCATATCATAATTACGATCTTTTGACTTTAACAATGTTGCAAAGAAATAAACGTGCCTGTTTTCTTCTATCCACCCAACTACCCATCCTATGGCGTTGTTAGCCTCGTCAAATCCCCATCCGGTTTTATAACTTAATTTATAAGCTGTATTATCTTCTTGCAACATAACATCTCTCACAATTTGTTGAACGCTTTTTCTAAATGGTAGTTGGTCAAAATACAAACGCTTCATTAAACCAATTTGCTCATCAGGAGATATTTTCAATTTATTGTTCAGCCAAAATGAATCAATTGGACCGCTGATATTTTGTTACCATAAGAAAGTGAATCAATATAATTTCTCATTGTATCTCTTCCTATTCGTCTTGCTACTTCTTGGTAATAAGGTACAGCACTTACTTTAAATGCTTCCTTCATGCTCAAATCTTTGTTCCAATCTGCAACTGGTCTGGTAACGCCGTCCCATTTAATGATCATGTTCTCATCTAAAATCCTGCCTGTTTCTAAACCCACAAGAGAATTTACTACCATAAAAGTAGATGAAGATGTATATCTGGTAGTATCCATTGCCATATTATAAACAGTAATTGAACCGTTGCTGTTATCCATCATAGTGAAACAACCTTCTACATTTCTCTCATCAAAATATTTTTTTACATCGTTGTCTATTTTAGCTTTTTTTAAAGAGCAGGATGTTGAGAGAAAGACAAGAGATAAAAGATAAAAGACAAAAGATGAAAGACGACTATTTTTTTTCATGGTATATTTTTCTGAATGGTGCTAATTAGATTTTCTTTTTTAAATGCTCAGCAGTTGCATCTAATGCATCATAAAAAGCTTCTCCAAATTTTCTTATGAGTGGTTCCTTTAAAAATTTATATACAGGAACTTTTAATTTTTTACCAAGTGAACAAGCTGCTTTGCAATGGTCTTCTCTTGGTTCGTAATTTGCGAATTGTGTAATACCATCCTTACTTTTTTTTACAATAATGGGAAAAAGGTGGCAGCTGATCGGCTTTTTCCAATTTGTCTTACCATCTAAATATGCCTGTTCAATACCACATTTCACAATTCCATTTTCATCGAAAATACCATATGCACATACCTTCCCTTGTATTGTTGGTGTAACCCAACCAAATTCTTTGTCATGCACATATCTTCCCTGGCGGTTTATTTCATCAATTCCTTCTTTCCTTAAATAGGGAAGCACAGCTGAAAAAACTTCATCAACATTCATTAATTCCTTTGCATCAAGCGGTGCGCCCGCATCTCCATCTACACAACAAGCGCCTTTGCAGCTTGTGAGGTCGCATACAAACTGGTCATTTATAATCTGGTTGCTTAATAAAACGTTGTCAATAGCTATCATTGTTGCAAAAATACGTTATTATAATTCTTCCATTTATGAATGAAGGAGAATTGATTAATTCCTTAAAATAAAATTACCGTAATCTTTAAAAATTATTTCCAGCGAAATGTCGATATGAGATGATCGATATCTTTCTGAATAAAATCAACCACCGGTTTTACTGAATCTGCATTGGGAGAAGCATAAAAATAAAGTGCGCCTCTTATAAAGTTTTTGGTTGTGTCTGTCATAAAGAACTGGCGCTGAGTAGCTGCATTACCGCCGAGTTTGAAGAGCAAGCCGGTTACGTTATTTACTGTAATAAAAAGACTGTCTTTTTTTGAGGTTGCTACATCATCATTTTTATTTGTAAGGTTAAAGGCGTCGTTTATCATTTTATCATACACATTAAACCCAATAGAATCTTTATAAACACCGCTGGGCATTTTAATTTTATAAAGCGTTTTCCCACCCACTGATTTATAACTCAAAAATATTTTTGCATTCAACTTTTTAAAGTCAATATTGCGCCAAAAATCATTTTCAGGGTTAGCATCAAAATAAGTGCTGTCCTTTACAATTGTCGCATATGCAGGATATTCAAAACTATATGGAATACCTGGCTCATTAAATAAAACATACTTTTTCTCGGGTAATTCAATTTTAAAATAACCGGTTTTTTTTGATGTGTAACTACTGTTACATGCTACAAATAATAACACAGGCACAAGAAAGGAAAGCGATTTTTTTTTAAGACAAAACATTTTTAAACGTAGTAAATTTTTAATAAAATAAATTCTATCCTTCAACGGGTCGTTTTATTGTTATTTTAACCTTATCAATTCTATTTTTATTAATTTCTAAAGGAATAAAAGTGAAGTCACCACTTTTAAGTTCTGCATTTATTTGGGGGAATTCGCCAGCTATTTCTAAAACCAAGCCTGCAACTGAATCACTTTCTCCTCTGATTGTGTCAAAAACATCTACATTTAAACCCATTGCTTTACAAGCATCGTTTATCATTAATTTACCTTCAAAAATAAAGGTAAAATCATCAATTTTTTTATTCATGCTTTCTTCATCGTCAAATTCATCTTTAATTTCACCGGTAATTTCTTCCATAATATCTTCCAGCGTTACAATGCCAGATGTACCACCAAATTCATCTACCACTATTGCGAAATGAATCCGCTTCGCTCTAAATTCCTGTAGCAGATCTTCAATTAATTTTTGTTCGTGCACAAAATATGCAGGTCTTGTGAGCGCATGCCATTCGTAATTTTCAGGCTCGTTAATATGTGGCAGCAAATCTTTTGTATGCAGCATGCCCGCTATTTCATCCAAATTATTTCTGTAAACAGGCAGCCGTGAATAATGTAAATCTTCCACCGTTTTTATAAGTTCATGCAATTTTGTATTGTATTCAATTCCGCTTACGTCTAGCCTTGTGCGCATGATTTGTTTTACGGGAGTATCGCCAAATTTTCTAATGCCTTTTAAAATCTTTTTCTCTTCTATGGTAGCTTCATTATCTGGTAACAAATCTATAGCATGATCAAGGTTGCCCCCATCTTGAGTATTGCTTTTATTAGGAGATAATTTCTTTTCCATTCTATCGCTAAACCCAACAAGCCGTTTGCTTATTCTGTAAAAAATACTATTAAATATTTCTACTACCAGAGAAGAAGTGGATGCAAACCATATTTTATTGTGTGTTGCCCATACTTTAGGCAAAACCTCTACAAAAAGCAAAATAGTAAAAGTGATAGAAAGTACTTTTATTAAAAACTTAGGCCAAAAAGTAAATTGGTAAACTAGCAGCCAATCATCTATTAAAATATTTGCAATTAAGATAATGCCCAAGTTTACCAAGCTGTTTGTAATAAGCATAGATGCCAGCAAAGTTTTTGGCTGCTCCAAAAGTGTAACAATGCGCCTGAAAGAAGGTTGCTGGCGAGTTTTAAGTACGTTTATGTCTTTTTGATTAAGAGAAAAAAAAGCCACCTCACTACCAGCAATTAAAAAAGAAAGTATAAATAAAAGGAGGGCTGTAAAAATAAGAACGCCCGTTACAGCGGGTACTATTATTAAGAAATTTAAATGCAAAATAAGGTTTGCAGTTACCGAATGATATTCCAAAACAAAATATTTATATAAACAATAGAGCGTTAAAAATACATATTAAAAAGGCAAGCGCTCATTACCTGACTCATCTATTGGTGGTGGTACATCGTCGTTTGTAAATTCCGGATCATCAATACCCCCAGGCAATGTACCATCTGTTCTTTTATCAAGCATTATTAGATTATCACCTACAATTTCAGTGGCAAATTTTTTATTGCCTTCTTTGTCTTCCCAGCTTCTTGTTTTTAATCGTCCTTCAACATAAACCAAACTGCCACGGTGAAGGTATTTTTGCGCAAGTTCGGCAAGCCCTCTCCACAAAACAATTGTGTGCCATTCTGTTTGAGAAATTAAGCGACCACTTCTGTCTTTGTAAGCTTCTGTTGTAGCCAACGAAAACTTAGCTACCGCAATGTTGCCCTCTAAAAACTGCATATCGGGGTCTTTCCCCAGGTTACCTATGAGCACCACTCTGTTAACTCCTCTCATACTAATATCATTTTAATTTTTTGGTACCGCAAAAATTCCTCCTATTCCAACGTTAGTAAAAATTGTATTTTAAAGATACATTTTATTTACAAACGATATTTTATCAGTCTAAACTTTTGAGTTCTTCTTTTTTCTCTAAAAAGCCAGTAATAAACCTTGGGAATGCCAGCCTTTTAATTTCGGATAATTTGAGTGCTGAATAACCTTCCTTTTTAAAAGTGGCATCTACTCTAACATAAAGAAATAAACCTTCTATTGTTTGGTGTGTAAGTTGCTGTTTATAAAAAATAGAAGTTTTTATGGTGATGCTAAGCCCTTTAAATAATGAGATGAATTCTTCCGACTTAATAAACTCCATCGACGATTGTTTTTGATCTTTCTCAACCAAAATGAATTCCCACAAATTTTGCCAGATGTCTTTCTCAGTTCTTTTTCTTACAAATATTTTTCCCTTTTGTTCAACGATAATAAAATAAAAATATCTGTATCTTTTTAGCAGCTTTTTCTCTTTTATAGGCAGTATTTTAGTAAGTCCTCTTGCATAAGCTTCGCATTTCTCTTGCAATACACAACCGTCACACAAAGGCTGTTGTGGTTTACAAATGGTAGCACCAAAATCCATAATAGCTTGGTTATAGATATCGGGATCTTTGGTATCAAGCAAGGTTTGTGCAAGTTCTGCAAAATATTTTTTACCATCATTAGAATCTATTGCTTTTTCAATGCCAAAAAAACGAGCAATTACCCTTGTTACATTTCCGTCTACTACAGCATAAGGCAATTTAAAAGCAAACGATGCAATGGCAGCGGCAGTGTAAGGACCAATACCTTTAAGTTTTAAAATATCATCGTACTTATTTGGGAATAATCCTTTGTATTCAAATGCTACTATTTTAGCAGTAGCCATCAGGTTTTTGCAGCGGCTATAATATCCCAGTCCTTCCCACATTTTAAAAACTTCATCATCGCCCGCTAGGGCCAGTATACTAACAGTGGGAAATTTTTCAATAAAACGGTTATAATAAGCGGTTCCCTGCTCAACTCTTGTTTGCTGCAGCATAATTTCACTCAACCATATTTTATAAGGGTCATCAATTCCCTTCCATGGCATTTGCCTATTGTTGCTTGTTTTATTCCATAACAAGAGAGTACGGGTAAATATTTCTTTGTAGGTTAAGCGCTTCATAGATTACTGCAAAACTATCTCATTCAAAAACTTAATATAATACAATATACATTTTCTTTTATTTAATATATATTTGTATATTACATACCATAATATCTCCACTATGAGAAAAGCTGACTTAATAAATAAAATCTCTGATAAAACAGGAATACCTAAAGTAGATGTATTGGTTACTTTGGAAACGATGTTTAAAGAAATAAAATCTTCTTTAGCTTCAGGCGAAAACCTATATGTACGTGGTTTTGGTAGCTTTATAGTTAAAAAAAGAGCTGCTAAAATTGGTAGAAACATAAAGAAGAATATTGCTGTTGCCATTCCTGAACATTTTATACCTGCTTTTAAGCCTGCAAAGGAATTTATGAAGGATATAAAAAATGCCGATATTAAAGTTGAGCCAAAATTTGATGCGGAAAGCGACGACTAATGTAACTTTGCTCCTCAAAAATAAATATTGAAAAAACAACTTCTCCTCGTTTCATCAGGAATTATTCTACTTTTTGTACTTTTTTTATTTGGACGAACAACAAATAATAAATCATTGAGTACTGCTGAAAAACCTGATGGTAGTAATATAAAATCATTTGATATCTCGCAATTCATACTTCTGGAAAAAGCAAAACTGACTCCTAATCAAGATAATGTAGTCACTAAACTTGAAAGAAATTTAACCTCAACGACAGATGCTGTAAAAAAAATAGAAGCCAACCAAGCTCTTGCTAGTTTTTGGAAAGACTCTGCAAAATCATACGAACCCTATGCATTTTATATTTCTGAAGGATCTAAGTTGGATAATTCAGAAAAAAACCTCACCTTTGCAGCCCGAATATTTTTAAACAATCTGAGAGGGGAAAAAGACCAGGTTAAATTAAATTGGGAAACAACATCAGCAATCGATCTGTTTGAAAGAGCTTTAAAACTCAATCCTGATAATGATGATTTGAAGATTGGATTGGGAAGTTGTTATATTTTTGGCAAAGGCCGAAGCGGAGACCCACAAGAAACTATGCAGGGAATACAGCAACTTTTGTCGGTTGTAAGAAAAGATTCTAACAACATGCAGGCACAAATGATGCTAGGTGTTGGAGGGTTAGTTTCCGGACAGTTTAATAAATCGATTGAAAGATTGAACAAAGTTGTAACCCAACAACCGCAGAATGCTGAAGCAGTAGCCTACTTGGCTGATGCTTACGCAGGAAAGGGAGATAAAGCAAACGCTGTAAAATGTTATAACATCAGTAAGCGCCTTATAAACAATCCGCATTATGCCGAAGAGGTAGATGCACGAATTAAAACATTAAAATAACGAACTGTAGCAATACAATATATTTATTTAAAAATTATTTATTAAACACAAAAAAGATCAATTATGCCTTGTGGTAAAAAGAGAAAACGTCATAAAATAGCTACTCACAAGCGTAAAAAACGTTTAAGAAAAAACCGTCATAAGAAGAAGTAATTTTTCTGTTGATTGGCAGCGGAGTGCTCATTCCGTATAAACTATGTGTACACTGAATAATGGTATTTAATATCATTATTCATTATAGTTTATATTTTACCTTAAGTAATACTTTTTGAAACACAAGACGATTGTACAAATTATTTGTTAATAAAGTTGGTTGTTTATAAGTTTATAGAAGAAGGTTATGCTGTTTAATAAATGCCTTAAGCGTGTAAGATCTTAAAAACTTTTACACTTTGACAAAAGAGCTCATTATTAACACTTCTGAACAGGGGACAGAGATTGCCCTGCTTGAAGATAAAATTCTTGTGGAACTGCATAACCAGCTTGCTGATGCAAGTTTTGCAGCAGGTGATATCTATTTAGGGAGAGTTAAAAAATTAATCCCCGGTCTTAATGCCGCATTTGTTGATGTAGGCTTTGAAAAAGACGCCTTTCTACATTACACAGATTTAAGCCCATACGTACGTTCGCTGCTAAAATTTACACATCTTGCTATAAATGAGCAGGATGAAAATAGTTTTGATTTTAGTAAGTTTAAAGTAGAACCTGAAATTATAAAAACAGGAAAAATAACTGAAGTACTTAATGGTAAACCCAATGTACTGGTTCAGATATTAAAAGAGCCGATAGCACAAAAAGGACCGAGACTCACCTGCGAAATTTCTTTACCTGGTAGATATGTCGTTGTTACTCCATTTACAAACATTGTAGCAGTTTCACGCAAAATACATTCATCAGACGAACGTAAGCGTTTGCAAAAAATAATTGAAGCAATAAAACCATTTAACCTTGGGGTTATAGTACGGACAGCCGCAGAAGGAATGCCTGCTGCGGAATTGCACGAAGATCTTTTGGCCCTGGAAGCTACATGGAAAGGGATACAAAAAACCTTGAAAGGTGCCGTTCCTCCTCAAAAAATATTGAGCGAGCAAGGTAAAACAAACAGTATGCTCAGGGATTTACTGAACGAAGATTTTAATAAAATCATTGTAAACGACAAAGCAATTTTTACCGATACAAAAAATTACATACAGCGAATTGCCCCCCAAAAAGCAGATATAATTGCCCACTATAACAGCAGCTTACCAATATTTGATCAGTACGGTATAACCAAACAGGTAAAGGCTGCCTTTGGCAGAACAGTAAACTTACCAAGTGGTGCTTACTTAATCATTGAACATACCGAAGCCTTGCACGTAATAGATGTTAATAGTGGCTACAAAAGTGTAAGCAACAACCAGGAGCAAAATGCCTTTGAAACAAATTTGGAAGCAGCTGCCGAAATAGCAAGGCAACTTCGTTTAAGGGACCTCGGTGGTATTATTGTTATTGATTTTATAGACATGAAACTGCTGGAAAATAAGAAAAAACTTTCTGACGAAATGGAAAGTTTAATGCTGCACGACAGAGCAAAACATGCTGTATTACCTATTTCTAAATTTGGACTTATGCAGGTTACCCGCCAGCGCATGAAGCCGGAAATGAATATCAATACAAGTGAAGTTTGTCCTAGTTGTAATGGTACAGGTAAAATTTCTTCTGCTTTAATTTTAGAAGATGAGATAGCAAAAAATCTTAATTATCTTATATCACAAAAACACAAAGCACTTACAATACAGGTTCACCCTATTGTGTATACATATTTAACTTGTGGTTTTCCAAGCCGCCGCATGAAGTGGAGCTGGAAGTACAAGCAAAAAGTAAAAGTAGTTTCCAACTCAAACTACAGCCTTACAGAATTTAGGTTTTTTGATGATGGGGAGGATGAAATAAAACTATAAAAATATTTTAAAAAGCTACCGAATGGTAGCTTTTTTAGTGCATTTGTTTTAGAATTAAAATTTTAATAAAGTAGAATTAAGTAGCTTTAAAATAAAATAATCGTTTGCAAAACAACCATGCTTTACTTGCTACTTTAATACAACTGTTGAATGAAATACAACCCATCAGCAAAAAATTAGAACTGTCATTAATTGAACAGTTTAAAATTGAAGAAGTAAAAAAAGGGAAGGTTTTGTTGTACGAAAAAGATATTTGTAAAAATCTGTGGTTTCTTTGTGATGGACTTTTAAGGTCGTATCATAACATTGGAGACAAAGAGGTTACTTCCCGTATTATGTATACCGGGCACATTGTCATTTCACCGGGGAGCTTTTTTACACAGACACCGGCAACAGAATCCATAGAAACCCTGGCAGACTGTGTTGTAGCAAAACTATCATTTGATGACTTGCAGGATATTTACAAAAGATTTCCTGAATTTAATTACCACACAAGACTTATAACAGAACAATACTTCTACAAACAGGAGCAGCGACTTTATATGCTGCGCAAGCATGATGCTGCTGCCAAGTACAATTTTTTCCTTGAGAATTATGCTGATTATTTAAAAGACATTCCTCAAAAATACATTGCCTCCTTTCTTAACATAGCTCCTGAAACGTTAAGCCGAACCAGAAGTAAACTGGGTAAAAAATAATTTTTCATTTTTTAGATTTATTGACAAATGTCAAGAGGAATTATTAACCGAGTTAATAATTTTATGAAATGAAAAAAAGTCACGTACGTTTCTTGATTGGCATCTGTAGTTTAATGCTGTCATCCTGCTTTTCAACCACTCCTAAATACCTGTTCGCCCCTAACAGTACCAATTTAATTGAGGTAAAAAACAAGAGGGATTTAAAGGCGGCTTTTAATTATTCTTCAACGAGGCACCCATCAAATGATGGAAACAGTGGCCGTCAAAGTTCAAATGGTATTGATGTCCAATCGGCTTTTGCTTTTTCTGATAAGATCGCAATAAAACTTGATGGATTTTCAAAATGGGAAACAAACCGGTCCATAAACACTGCAAATAATCCTTACAGGTATCTCTTAAAATATAAAAGAACAGGAGAAGAGATAAGCATAGGATATTATAAATCTTTCGGAAATAAAAACCAAGCTGCGTTAAATATATTTGCAGGCGTAGGAGTGGGCAAAACTTCTTTTAACGGCACTTATAGACTCGATTCCACTAACACCTATTTTTATATTGCCAATCATACGAAACTATTTTTAATACCCTCTATTCGTTTGAACTTATCAGATAATTATTCACTTTGCCTTGCTTATAAAATTACCTCTGTGGATTTTCGCAACTTAAATACGAACGATGTGGAACTCAAAAAAGGATTATACAAATCATTTGCTAATAAAAAAAGTATCTATGGCGATTTTGTTGTTGACAATGAATTTAATTTTGAAGAAATGAAAAATTTTAAATTTCATGTACAATTTGGATTAAGCAAACTCTTTACTTCTTTTGATTATATGAACGATATGGGCAATCCCATCACCAACGAGCAATATCAATACAATAACAGCTTTGCTACGATTGGATTAGTAGCAGATATAAAAACATTATTCAAGAAAAAGTAAAAAATTACTTACCTGTAACAGACTTTATAAATCTCTCAACAGCATAAGTACAAACCTGCCCCGCTGGACCTTTCAAGCTGTAATCGCAACCGTGAGTTGCAAATGGAAGTTGCAAAAAATAATTACGGACTTTTAATTCATTTAATTTTTTCTGCAGATGTATACCATGGTTTAAAGAAACTAGGGGATCTATAGTACCATGAATTATTAAGGTTGGAGGCGAAGATGCATCAGCACTCTCTAAGCCAGAACTCTCCACAAATTTTTGAGGCACTTCCTTGTAACTTCCACCAAAATAATTATCGTAAATAAGATCTGTATTCAAAACAAGTTTGCTCACTTTTACCTGCCCGCCCCAAACCATATCTGCAGGGCCATAATAACTAACCACACCTTTTATGCTTGGGTTATGAAAATCGTAAGCGGCATTCAAAGCTATTTGTGCGCCAGCAGAGCGTCCAAGCAAAACAATGTTAGAGGTATCAATGTTCAATTCCAAAGCGTGAGCCATCAAATAATTAATAGCGTCTCTAGTATCTTCAACCGGTGCCGGTGCTTTGTAAGCAGGTGCAAGTCTGTAGTTTATTGCTGCTACGTTAAACCCTTTTAGCGCCAAATAGCTGTTTAATTCAGGTAGTTGTTTGCTATCTCCACCCTGCCAGGAGCCGCCATGGATAACAATTGCTATAGGAGAAACTTTTTTAGTTGATGATGGATAAAAATCTAGTGATAAATCTTTACCGTCTGCTTTTTTATACGCGAATGAACTGTACGAAACATCTCTTTTGCCGCTAAACATTTTTGTAAAAGCAAAAGCCTGTGGCAAGTCATCTTCCCGCTGAACAGGGAAAATATTCTTCATTGCAATCGGTACTTGTTTGGTTTGTTTATAGGCGGCAATAATTGGCAATGCATAAATAATAAATGCAGTAAGACTAAGCAACATGATGGGCCATTGATATTTTGCTGCTTGGGTACCAAAATAAAAAGAAAAGGCAGCGAGCAACATTGGCACATAAGGAAAATTAGTAATGGCAACGGCAACTAACCATAAAATATTTGCCGGTGCAGGTAATAAAACTAAGAAGGAAAATATTATTAAAAGAATTGCAAAAATTAACTTTAGCATACATATTTTTCTAAAAATGAAATACCCATCTGCCATAAAACAGATGGGTACTATGAAGATATAAGTGTTTTACTTAAATGAATGAGTACTTTTATACTTCTCGCCTTATTTTAATTACTCTAAGTCTGTGTAAAAATAATATAACAGGATATGTTGGATCAAACTCAAACCACTTTTTTGCAAAATTTATACTATTCGGGCTTTTGTGGTGATTATTCTGAAAAAGCTCCCCCATCAACAAAAAATCCAGCGGTAAAGAGTTTTTACTTTTATCATTGTTATCAAAATTACTGTAGCCATATTTATGACCGCACCAGTTTACGATTGCGCCATGTATTGGCCCCATAAAAAAGTGAAAGGGTAGCAAAGCAAACATCCACCACGAAGTTGCGAACTGCAAGTAAAATAGGAAATATAATACACCAAATCCAATTCTCACGCCCCACATCTTCCTAATTCTATCTAGCACTTTCCACTCAGGGTAATTGCCTCTAAAGGCTTTTTCAGGCTCTACATTAAACTTAGCATAGTTAATATAAATATCTTTTGTGTGCATCGTCATTTTCCAAACATCTTTAAAAAAATGGGGGGAATGTGGATCTTGCTCCGTATCGCTGTATGCATGGTGCATACGATGCATGATGGCATAAGCACGAGGATTTAAAAAAGAAGAACCCTGTATTAAAACAGTAAATGCGTAAAAGAAACGTTCCCAAAATTTGTTCATGCTAAACATCTTGTGGGATGCATAACGGTGAAGGAAAAATGTTTGACAAAAAAGAGAAAGAAACCAATGGAGCAAAAAGAAAATAAGAATCGGCATGAGGACAAAAATATTTAAATATACTTACGATGTTATGGACATAAAGGTCTGGTAAAACAACGGAAATAATTAGTAATATCTAGTAATTTTCTTACGAATAAAGAAGTAAATCTATTTGTTTAGTTGAGCACAACGCTTTTCATTTGCAGACCTGGCTTACCGTTTACTTTTAAAGTTAAAGGTTGCCCATTATAAGTAACAGTAATTGTATTTTCTCCTAAATTTAAAGGTATTCGCACATAACTTACAAATGCTGGAAGGCTCTGCCAGTTACGGGTATCAGCTTTTTCTGTAGCAGTATTAAACATGTTTATTACAAAGCCTGCTACCTCACCTGCCATTTCAGCTCGTTCTGCATTTTTTTTCTTTTGGTTTTCTTTTCCGGATACAGTGGTGTCTGAACTTTCCCTTTTTTGGTTATTTTTTGCAATGCTTTCGGCAATTGATTGCGTACCCTTCTCTACTAGTTTTTTTGATAATTGTCTGGCCAATGCATTAGCCATTTCGGTAACAAAACGCTCCTGTAAAATATTGGTAGCAGTACTATTTAAATTTTGTGCGAGTTGAAGGTTATAAAACACTCCATTATTGTTTATTGTTATTGCAGCGGGTTGCAAATATTGTACATTATATGTTGGTAATGCTAACCTGAATGCACGTAGAGATGTTAGCTTGTTTTCAGTAATACCATAAGCACTGGCATTAAAATTAAAATTTGATTGAAGCCCATTTGCACCAATATAATTAAAGCTGTTTATCCCATTTGATCCGGCAGTTAGTAAAAAGTTCTTTTCTTCTTTTACCGGAGCTTGTCCTTCTTCTATGAAAAGAATGAGCTGACTATTAACTGTATTATTTTCTTTGTAGCCAACGTTGAACAGCTTCTCATAACGTTGTCCTTCGCCTGTAAAGCCCATGGCTGTTGCTGTACGTAATAAATCACTTTGTAACTGCTTTGGCATTTTTACGCCATAATAATCATTATTTGCTTTTAAATAAATATCAGCAGCGTTTCTGTAAGCAATAAAAGCATTGTTTACATCACCTGCCATTTCATAAATCATGCCCTGCAGGTTTAAAGCAAATGCATCATTGCTGTAACGGTTTTCTTTTTTATTAAACTTGTCATTTTGCTTATTTGTTGACAGCGTTATTCGCCTGGCTTCCACAACTGCATCTTCCATTTGCCCAAGTGACGCATAGTTTAAAGCCTTATAATAGTGAACCATAAACTGTTCAAAATCTTCACCCCTGTATGCCTGTTGCATTGGGTTTAAAAGATTGGCCGCAGCAATATCTCCGAATGATTTGCTGTTGCTTTCAATCATGCCATCTGCACGATTGAAATAAAAATTGCTCTTTTGAGCATCATTTTTTAAAAAATACAGTTTTCCCATTTCTAAATTATAAAGAAGTGCGTTTCTGTTTTTTTTGATAAGCTTGTTTTTCTCTAAGCTGTGCAATGCATTGTCATAATTATGTTCTTTTAGATTTGCATAATAATCACTCATCGATCTATTGTAGGTAGCGCAGCTAAAAAGAAAGGGCACCAACAGCCATGCTGTCCATGCCCGTTTTATAGTCGTTTTCATCAGTAGTGTTTTAAGAGAAAAAAGAGAGAACTGATGTTGTAAATTAATTTTTTACGTACTTGGCTATTTTTTTATCGCCAATCCAAACTACTTCATTGGTTTGAATATCTGTAAGCTCAAGATTTATTTGGTAGGTCACCGTTTTTTTTCTTTTATAAGAATCAACAATTGAATTTATTGAACCCTGCAAAATATAATCAGCACCTTTTTCCATTCCAAATTTTTTCATTGTACTCGCCGTAGAATTTGTTTGCTGGTCTGCTTTTTCTGTACGCATTTCTTCCCGCTTTTTACCGCTTTGTACCAAACCAACTTTAGATGTTGTAATGAAAGACTTTTCCAGATCTGCCATAAAAGTTTCTGCTTCTATATGCTCATGGCTTTTATTAGTAACCATCCCAACAATAACAACCGGTTTCTTTCCTTTTGCCTGTACGTATTCGCTCAACCATTTATCAGTCATTGATTGGTTTATCATAGCTTCTGCAGTAAGGCGGCTATCTGTGTTATTCCAGCTTCCACTAATGTCAGGCGTTTCAGCAGGGTCTATTCTAGAAACTTTATGGCTGCATGATGCAAGAACCAAAAATGCACTGAGTGTAAATAATGTAAATATAGATTTCATAAATATAATTTTTAGGCGTTAGAAAGAATGTTTTTAATAATTGTATTTTACCATCGCCAGCCATTGTAATTGCGGTATTGGTAAGGGCGACCGTTGTAATTTCTGTTATAATTATATGGGTCATAATAACGACTGTTGTAATTATTATACAACCTGTTTTCTCTTCGCTCAGCTCTGCGTTCCGCCTTCTTTTCGCTTTTTGATGTGCGCCAATCGTATGGTTTGTAGGTTTCTTGCACGGTTGAGTTCATTGTTATAGCATTAGTTTGTAGGGCTGTGTATTTATCCATACTTACTTTGTAATTCGGATTTTGATCCGGCGCAAGTTCCTGTGCATTTGCAGCGAAGCCTGCTGTGATGATGGTGAGAGAGAGTAATAATTTTTTCATGACGTTTAGTTTTAATTGACGAATCAAATATAAAGCCGTTCTAAAATATGAAACGTTATTGAATTCTAAAAGTTACTCCGTTAACAAAACTTTATATTGAGCAACCTTCATCCCCCGAACAGTGAAGCTGGCACCCAACAATTTGAAGATTTTTTATTTTATTTAAACATCTCTTTTACAAATAAAATCCCCTCGTTTTCACGAGAGGATTTCTAAATGATTTTATTAAAATATTAATGCTGGTGATTATGTTGCATTGCAACCAACTCATCAGATGTTACTGTCTTTTCAGAAGGCTTAGCCTGCGACTCAGCCCAACCAAATAATTTTTCTGTAACTAAACGACGATAAGTAGCATCAATTTGCTTCTCATCTTTCATCATACGGTCTATATAGCTTTCTAACCAGCTCATATCTTCACCCATATTCATGTTGTTAAAATAGCGACTCACTTCTTCTTTTAAACTTGCACGAAGTTCTTCTTCACTTACATCCAATTTATTTTCTTTGGCAATGGTATCACTTATCAATGTCCATTTCAACTGGTTTTCAAATGTTGGATATTCACCTTCTGCTTCTTCCTGCGTTCTTTGTTTATCGCCGCCGGTTTTTAACCAGCGTGTAAGAAATTCCTTGGGAAATTCCATTTTAGTTTGCTCCAACAAATTATGGTAAAGCTGATCGTGGAGCTGGTTGCGTGATTGTGCATCCCAGTATTTTTGTACCTCTTCTTTTAAACTTGTTCTTAAAGCTTCTTCAGTTTTTATTTCTTTACCCGGATAGATTTCGTTAAAAAATTCTTCATTCATCTCTCTCTTTTCAACAAGCCCAATCGTTTTCATTTCGAGCTTAAAATATTTTTTTGCAGCTTCTGCATCATTTTTTTCAAAGCCAAGATCTTGCAACATTCCTTCAAGATTTTCTCCTTCAAATGCACTCATCAATTGCAATACGAAACTCTCGCCTGTTTTTTTGCCCATCATTTGCTGCTGCATTTTTGGGTTTAAATTTTTTACTACAACTGCAGTTTCTTTAACAAGGCCATTTTCTGTTTCTATACCGTTTTCATCAGCTTCTGCAAAAACTACATTTATTACATCTTGCTCACTATCTACTGTTTCTTTTTCCTGCATTTTACCGGCCTTCAGTTGCATACGGTTTATTTCTTCTGTTACCATTTCATCTGTAACTTCTACAGTATGACGGGTAAATTTTGCGTTAGCTACATCACTTAAGGTAAAGGCGGGTTTCAAACCTATTTCAAAAGAAAAATCAAACTCACCCGGGTTGTTCATATCCAGTTTCTGCAATTCATTTTCTAAAGGAAGTGGTTGTGCGAAAATATCCGGCCTTTCTTTATCAAGATAAGTGTAAAGCTCTTTTTCAATGGTGCGCAATACTTCATCTTGAAATAAACCTGCGCCGTACATTTTTTTAATCATTCCGGTAGGTACCATTCCCTTGCGAAAGCCGGGAATGTTTGCTGTTTTACTGTATTCCTTCAGCTTTTTTTCAAAGGAAGGCAGGTAATCTTCTTTGTTAAGTTTTACGGTAAGTTTATCATTTAATAAACCAATGTTGCCTCTTTCTACTGTTGCCATTTTATTGTTTTTTTTGTTCCGCCTTTGGCGGGAAAGTAAAAAAAATCCTCCCGATTGTGCGGAAGGAAGTTAAATATGTGCGGATAATAGGGGTCGAACCTACATGCCTTGCGGCGCTAGATCCTAAGTCTAGTGCGTCTGCCAATTTCGCCATATCCGCAAATGAGGTGCAAATTTAGGGGAATAATATATAATTTCGAGGTTAAAGTTTAAAAAAAATTAAGTGCTATTTTACAGGTCATATTACAATAGAATTTTTCATTAATTTTTATGTTATTTCGAATATCTTAATTTAAGTGCCACCAACGCATTATTGTTTTTTACTTTCCCAAACACATTGCCTATTAGATATTAGTTATAAGGATAGCACCTGCCGACATTTTTTAGAAGATAATATTTGCTTTATTTGTGGTGAAAGCAAGGTCAACACTTCATAGGAATTTATGTAAGCAGTGATTACGAAAACCGTAATTGGGTATCAACTAAAATTCTGCTGGTATTGAAAATTTTTATCAAAAGTAAGGAACGCATCAAAATCTTCTGCGATCATCAATTTTAATAATTCACCATTTTTTATGCCATTCCAATTTTTATCACGAACCTTAAAAATTTCATGTTCAGCAAAATTCTGTTTTAGTCTCTTGGGCAAATTTTCATCAAGCAACAGTTTCATATAGTTCCACTATATTTTTGGAAGTCAAAAATTTGTTGGCAGCATCAAGAACAGCAATAGCTTGTTGTTTAGAAACACTAGGGAAATCTTCTAAAAAATCATCAAGAGATACACCTGATTCTAAATGATCAAAAAGTGATTCAACCGGTACACGTGTACCGGCAAAAACAGGAGTGCCATTTAATATTTCTTTCTCAATCGTTATAAGAGATTTGATGTCAATCTTATAAAGTTACACTTTCTTGGTTATTTTATAATTGACAAGACATGTTAATAAATCCTGTTAATGAAAACCATAAAATACTTCAAGCATGTTACAAAAATAATATTACTTCTCTTTAGTAAAAACATAAACACCACCACCCTGTTTTAAAGTCATTTCATTTTTAGTATTGTCAAATACCAATTCAATGCCTGCAGGAGAAAAACTAAATACATCTTTTGCGCCTGCCGTTAATGGAAACTTATCTTGCCCTGTTGCTTCTGCAAACAAACCTGCACCTTCTTTTGTAATGGTAATTTTTATTGGAATTTGTTTTGTAGCATATACTCCCAAATATTTATCTAAATCTTCCGTTTTTACCATATTTATATCTGCCTTTTTTGTACCCCAACTGTTATCGGTTTCATTGGCATCCATGTATAAATCATCATCAAGTTTTAAGTAAGTAACTTTCTTTTTTGTATTGATGTTGATTGTTGTTGTGAGTTGGTTCTTTTCCCAAATTGCTGCTGTCTGGTGTTTTGTTTCTTTGCTGCCATCTGCATATTCAATTACAACATCTGTAGGTACCGCATAACCACCAATATTTTTTATACTGATGCTATAACCAGTGCTTGTTGGCGTTACTTTATCTACCGCAACATCCATGTAATTACTGGTAAAAAACCAGTTATTAAAAAACCAGCTCAAATCTTTACCAGATACATTTGAAAAACTATTGAACATATCCCAAGGTATTGGGTGCTTGCCATTCCAGCGATCCATAAAACCATGCAACGATTTTTTAAAAAGTTCATCGCCCAAAATATCTTTTAATGCTAAATAAGCCAATGCGGGTTTGCCATATTCATTGTCGCCCATTGCCTGCCCACTCAAAACATTTACCGGAGTAATAATAGGTATTTGAGATTCATCTGTTGGGTTTAATGCCCAGTTAGCCACTCTAAATTGTTGAAAGAATTTATTGGCTTTTTCCTTACCCATGTCTGATTGTGCTATCATGTTTTCAAAAGCAGTTGTCCAGCCCTCATCCATAAAACCATAACGGTGCTCGTTTATACCCATGTAAAATGGAAAATAACTGTGCCCTACTTCATGCTCGGCAATAAAGCGCTGCATTACATCATCATCCTGGGGACTGTCATTTGCCATCATCGGATATTCCATATCGGCAAAGCCCTGTATAATGGTACTTTTTGGAAAAGGATAAGGTACGCCGGGGAAATTATTACTATACCAATCAAGCGAATGCTGGATATGTTTTACCTGGTTAGCAAACTTACCTGCACCAAATTTATACGCTGACTGGCAACTTGAACGGCGACCGGTTTTTTTATCAACCACTACACTTGCTGCATCCCACACATAATGATCGCTTATACAAAAAGCCATATCGCTTACATTGGTTGCTTTCCATTTCCATGTATTAGTGGTATTTTGCGTTGTAATATTTTTAGCTTCCAGATCTGCTTTTGTTACAACATTTATTACTTCATCGCTTGTAAAACTCTTATTAAATTTGGCTAAAAAAGCTGGTTGCAATAACTCCGAAGCATTTTGTAAATCGCCAGTACCCCATACTAAAAAGTTTTTTGGAACAGTTACAGAAACAGTGTAATCATTAAAGTCATTGTAAAACTCCTGTGCATCTGTAAAGTTCATTCTATCCCAGCCATGCACATCATCCAACACTGCAATACGTGGGTAAAAATATCCTAGAAAAAAACTCGTACTGTCAAGTTTTCCTTCTCTGCCGCTTTCTTCGCTCAGCTCATAATGCCAGTTAAAACTTAACGAAATACGTTCTCCGGTTGCCAATGGCTTTGCAAGGCGAACCTGCTGCATCGTTTGTCCGCGTGGGTTACCAAACTTTTGCTCAGTGCCGTTTTCAACATATTTATCAATGATGATTCCCTTTGTTAAATAATCTGCCGAGGCTGAACTCTGCCTTGCTGTACCAGGGTTGTGAATATTTAGAATCAATTTAAACATTAACGTTTTTAATGGCGTTGGGCTGTTGTTTATGTAGGATATAGTTTCTGTACCTGTAACTGTTTTATTTGGCGGCGCCACAGATACATTGATATCGTATATGCCATGGTTTTGCCAATATTTACTACCAGGTTTTCCATCTGCACTTCTTGTTTCGTTTGTGTATGCCTTTTTAATATTTTGAGGCATCATTAATTGGTTTTGTGCAAAAGTATTTGTAACAATAAAGAGGCACCAAAAGCTAATAATTTTATTCATCGTAATATGTTTATGTAAATGAAATTAAGAAGTAATTATTTATGATAATTTATGAATGATGAATGGCGATATACAAATGGTGAACGATGGATTATGAATGATAAGTGTAGATGGATTCTTACAAATAATAAGCGTTTACAAGTTTTGAAAAGCATTGAAAAATGCTTAACCAAGTATTCAGTTTGTTTAAAATAAGGGCTGAAAAAAGATAAACTGATAAAAGGCTGCCCGATTGCAGTGGAAATCCTTTTATGAGGAACGAATAAAAGATTGAAACGAAAAGCGGGAACTCAGGCCCAATAACGGTTTTATGCCCACAGCACCCAACTTTTCTTATTCTAAATGTTTTGCAGTAAATTCGTAACGAATGGACGTGACTATTGAAAATATTGTAAAGCCTTACACTCTTGGTGAGGAAGATGAGAAAAAACTGATACTACGTGAATACCGTGCTTTGCTGCGTGCGCTCAAAACTAAACTGAAGCCAGGCGATAAAATGTTGCTTCGCAATGCTTTTGAAATGGCTGCCGAAGCACATAAAACCATGCGTCGTAAAAGTGGTGAACCTTATATTCTGCATCCGCTGGCAGTTGCTATGATATGTGTAGAAGAAATTGGGCTCGGCGTGCGTAGTACCATCTGTGCGTTGCTGCACGATACGGTAGAAGATACTGATATTACACTGCAGGATGTTAGCCGCGAGTTTGGCTCTGAAATTACCAAGATCGTTGATGGCCTCACAAAGATTTCTTCTGTAATGGACAGCAACTCATCTCAACAGGCTGAGAACTTTAAAAAGATTTTATTGACCCTTACCGATGATCCACGGGTAATATTAATAAAGCTTGCTGACCGGCTGCACAACATGCGTACAATGGATAGCATGAAGCGGGAGAAGCAACTGAAAATTTCTTCAGAGACTGTATATGTATATGCACCGCTTGCACACCGCATGGGGTTGTATAATATTAAAACAGAAATGGAAGATCTGGCCATGAAATACATGGAGCCGGATACCTTTAGATTTATAGCACAGAAATTACAGGATTCGAAGAAAGAACGTACCAAATATATCAATGATTTTATTAAGCCGATAAAAGAAAAACTGGATCAAACAGGTTTTGATTTTGAAATCTATGGGCGCCCAAAAAGCATTCACAGCATTTGGAGTAAAATAAAAAAGAAAGGCGTTGCATTTGAAGAAGTGTACGATTTGTTTGCGATTCGTATTTTGGTTAATGCACCTACAGCTAAAGAAAAAGAAGAGTGCTGGAAAGTATACAGCATTATTACTGATGCCTATACACCAAGCCCGGAGAGACTTAGAGACTGGCTCAGCAATCCTAAAAGCAACGGTTACGAAGCCTTGCATACAACCGTAATGGGACCACAGGGTAAATGGGTGGAAGTGCAGATACGCACCAAACGCATGAACGAAATTGCGGAGAAAGGTTTAGCTGCGCATTGGAAATACAAAGAAGGTACAAGTGAGGAAAGCCGCTTTGACCAATGGTTTCAGCAAATTCGTGAAAGCCTTGCAAATAATGACAGCGAATCAATTGACTTTTTACAGGATTTTAAAACATCTTTTCTTGCAGAAGAAATTTATGTATACACACCAAAAGGCGATGTAAAAATGTTGCCCATTGGTGCTACAGCTCTCGACTTTGCATTTGGCGTGCATACGGCTGTTGGCAGCAAATGTATTGGTGCGAAAGTCAATCATAAACTGGTACCGATAAGTTATAAATTAAAGAGCGGCGACCAGATAGAAATTATTACAAGTGCCAAGCAAAAACCGAATACTGAGTGGTTAAATTTTGTTGTTACCAGCAAAGCAAAAGCAAAAATAAAAGATACCCTTAAAGAAGAAAAACGTGCCATTGCAGAAGACGGAAAATATACATTGCAACGGAAGCTGGAAGCTATTGGTGCAGCAGTGAGTGTTGTAAATATGGAAGAACTTTGCCAGTTTTATAAAATACAAAGTACGCTTGATCTGCAGTATGATATTGCCGTTAAAAAAATAGATCTGCGGGAGCTAAAAGATTTTACCGTTCATGGCGATAAACTGGTTGCACCCAAACCAGTAAAAACTATCGAAGAAAAACCTGCTTACGATCCTGAATACAAAACACCCAATAAAAAAGATGCGGAACTTATTATTTTTGGCGAGAGCAGCGATAAGATTATGTACACACTTGCCAACTGCTGCAAACCAATACCGGGCGACGATGTGTTTGGTTTTGTAACCACGGGCGAAGGTTTAAAAATACATAGAACCAATTGCCCAAATGCTACAAGATTAATGGCCAACTATGGGCACCGGGTTGTAAAAACCAAATGGGCAAAAAATAAAGAGATCTCTTTTCTTACAGGTTTAAAAATTATTGGCCTTGATGATGTGGGCGTAATTCATAAAATTACAAACCTCATAAGTGGTGAGTTGAAAGTAAATATTTCGGCCATGACGATTGAGGCAAAAGATGGGATTTTTGAAGGCAATGTAAAAGTATTTGTGCACGATAAAGATGAACTGGAGAATTTGGTAGAAGCCTTGTTGGCACTGCATGGTATTGAAAGAGTGGATAGATATGATATTGATTAGAGAGCCAGGAAAAGATATGAGACAAAAGACACAAGACAAAAAAGTTTAATCCCGACTAACAAAATACTAAGAACATGAAAAAAATATTACCGGCAATTGCGTTATTGTTTTGTGCAAATGCATTCGCACAAAAAGAAAGTTTACAAACCAAAGCCATTGCCGCAGCTGCTAAAATAGAGCAGCAGGTTATTAACTGGCGTAGAGATTTTCATGAACATCCAGAGTTGGGTAACAGAGAATTTCGTACTGCTGAAATTATTGCAAAACATCTTACATCTTTAGGGTTAGAAGTTAAAACTGGGGCTGCAAAAACTGGTGTTATCGGCCTTTTAAAAGGTGGTTTACCAGGGCCTGTAATTGCACTGCGTGCAGATATTGATGCACTGCCTATTACAGAAAGAGTACAAATCCCTTTTGCATCAAAAGTAAAAACAACTTACAACGGCAATGAAACCGGTGTAATGCATGCATGCGGACATGATGCACATACAGCTATGTTAATGGGAGTGGCAGAAGTATTAGCAGGAATGAAAAAAGATTTAAGAGGCACTGTTAAGTTTATATTTCAACCGGCAGAAGAAGGCTCACCGGTGGGTGAAGAAGGTGGTGCACAATTACTGGTAAAAGAAGGTGTGATGGAAAACCCTCATGTGGATGTTGTTTTTGGTTTGCATGTAAATTCGGAATTACCGGCTGGGCAAATTGGTTATCGACCAGCGGGTTTTATGGCAGCAGTATCTGATATGAAAATTATTGTACATGGTTTGGGTGCGCACGGTGCATCGCCATGGAACAGTGTTGATCCAATTGTAACATCTGCACAAATTATAAATAACCTACAAACCATTGTAAGTAGAAATTTGAACTTGACCAACAATGCAGCAGTAATTACCATTGGCGCAATAAATGCCGGTAATCGCTCAAACATCATTCCTGAAAAAGCAGAAATGCTTGGTACAGTGCGAACATTCAGCGATTCAGATGAAAAACTTTTTTACGAAAAAATAAAATTGATTGTTACAAAAACAGCAGAATCCAACGGTGCAACTGCGGATGTAATAATACCATATTCCTCAAAATATCCTGTGACATATAATGACCCCGCATTGGTACAAAAAATGCTGCCTTCTTTGCAAAAAACTGTTGGTGTAAATAATACAATATTGGTTTCTGCAAAAACAGGTTCAGAAGATTTTAGTTTCTACCAGCAAAAGGCACCTGGCTTTTTCTTTAACCTTGGGTCAATGCCCGCCAATGCGAAACCTACAAGTCATCATACAGCTGATTTTTTTATTGATGAAAGTAGTTTTAAACTTGGCGTAAATGCATTTACCAATTTGGTATTGGATTATATGGACATGAACAAAGTGAAATAAATATTTATGGAAGAATTACTAAATAAAATAATGACGAATGCAGGTATTACTGCCGAACAAAGCAGGAAGGCTTTGGAGTCAGTTAAAGATTATGTAAAAGAAAAGTTTCCTATGATGGCCGGAGCAGTAGATAAATTATTTGAAGGCGGTGATCAAAAAGAAGAAGAAGATTATTTATAGATTTTACTCTGCCATATAAGTTTGGCAGTAGCGCAAAATATCATCAATATCCTTGTCTTTTAAATTTGGGTAAGGCAGCATAGGACTTTGCTTATATTCATCATATAATTTCTTGGCATAGGCATTTCGGGAAATTATTTCTTGAGAATTTCTCACAAATGCGTAAAGCAATTCCTTGCTTTCCCATCTGCTTACGACACCACGCAAAGCGGGTCCCACATAAGGCTCATTTGGTTTGTGGCATGATGCGCAATTGGCTTTAAACAAAGTTTCGCCATTGGCAAGACCTAAGTCGGTAGTTGCCATTACTACTTCTTCCCTCTTATTTTCAGAAGGGTTGTTACAAGCCACCAAAAAAACAAGACTTAAAAAAATTAAACATTTCATAAATAAAAGATTTATTTAAAAACCCCGAATGTAAATTTCGGGGTTTTTAATTATTTTAAAATTTCTCTTCCAATTACCAGTTTCTGTATTTCACTTGTTCCTTCCCCAATTGTACAAAGCTTACTGTCCCTGTAAAATTTTTCTACAGGAAAATCTTTTGTATAACCATACCCGCCAAATATCTGAACAGCATCAGTGCTTATTTCTACTGATATTTCACTTGAATAATATTTTGCCATAGCCGCTTCTTTCGTCATCGGTAAATGCTTCATTTTAAGGTCACAGGTCTGGTTTATCAGCAATTCAGCACATTCAATTTTAGTAGCCATATCTGCCAGCTTAAACGATATTGCCTGAAAGTTTGATATAGGCTGATCAAACTGGTGGCGCTCTTTTGAATATTGCAACGAAGCTTCATAAGCACCTTTTGCAATACCTAAACCAAGGGCAGCAATAGATATTCTGCCCCCATCCAATATCTTCATAGATTGTTTAAATCCCTCACCAACTTCACCCATTCTCTGTTCGTCAGAAATGATGCAGTTATCAAAAATCATCTCAGCAGTTTCGCTTGCACGCATACCAAGTTTATTTTCTTTTTTACCTGCTGTAAAACCTGCTGTGCCTCTGTCAATAATAAAAGCCGTACAGTTATTTTTTGTACGTGGCTCACCGGTTCTTGCAATCAACACGGCTACATCTCCGCTTTTACCATGTGTGATCCAGCTTTTTGCGCCATTAATTATCCAGTTATTGCCATCTTTTACTGCAGTGGTTTTCATATTGCCTGCGTCGCTACCTGTGTTGGGTTCTGTAAGTCCCCATGCACCAATAAATTCTGCTGTTGCTAATTTTGGCAGATACTTCTGCTTCTGGTCTTCATTGCCAAAGGCTAGAATATGCCCGGTACACAATGAGTTGTGTGCCGCTACAGATAAACCAATAGACCCACAAACTTTTGCAATTTCCTGTATAATGGCACTGTATTCATAATATCCCAATCCGGTACCGCCATAAGCTTCGGGCACCAACACTCCCATCATACCAAGCTTACCAAGTTCTTTAAAAATATGTACCGGAAATTCCTGGCTTTCATCCCACTCCATTAGGTGTGGTTTTATGTATTGTAAGGCAAAATCTTTAGCGGACTGTGCTACCTGTTCGGTGAGTTCATTGTTATGGAAATCCATTTCGTTGCAATCGTTTTCTTGAATGCGCAAATTAGCGAAATTAAAGGTTACAATTACAGCTATAAACAACTATTAAATTGTGAGATAAGGAGATATTTTATTATAAGTTTCTTCGTCTATTGTCATTATTTTTTTCAGTTCCTGCAAAGTTTTAAAATCACCATGCTGACTTCTGTATGCTGTAATAACTTTTGCCAATTGCCATCGTATGTATGGATGCGCCTTCAACTCCTCTTCCTTGGCTGTATTTATGTTTAGTTTTCTAACATCGTTCCCCGATATTTTTAGCAGCGGTTTTATTTTTTGAAACACAGAATCTGGTAGCCCAAAAGTTTCCCCAATCTGTTCTACTTTATAAAAACCACCCAGCCTGTTTCTAAAATTGATAATACGGCGGGAGTAACCGCCACCAATTCCCGGCAGGGCATCAAAAGCAGCAGAATCACCGGCGTTAATATCAACCGGGGCTATAACTTTTTTCTCGTACGTTTTCTTTTCGTAGGGAGTGTAATTATTTGTGTAAATCGGCTGTGCACTTGCTGCAATTCGCACATATGGAATTAATCTTTCCTTTTCATCATCTCGTAGGCCCCAAACTTTTTGCAGATCTTCCGGCTCTCTAAATCTTCCGCCTTTGGCAATGTATTTTTGCATAGATGCAACTGTCTTGTCTTTTATTCCCAGCTTCTGCCAGCCCACGGCATCAAGTGTATTCGGGTCAAAATAAAACATTGTTCCGCTAAAAGTATTGTTGTAGCTTTTTTTAGAATAAGCTTGATAACCCTCATCGGTATTGTAATCATTATATGTATTTATCTTTTTGCTGTCATCTGCTTGCTTCACCGTCAACGAATCTGTTGCTGATGCAATTGCTTTATTAGTAATAGGCTCATCATTAACAACAAGCGGATAAATATATTTTGTAGAAATAAAAATAGTAGTAATTACAACCAGCAAAATGAGAATGCCCGTTCTGTTCTTTTTGGAAAATATTAAAGGGTTGGTTGTTTCTTTATTTTGCATTTAATAGCTTGGTTGTAAATTAAATTTACTTGTAATAACTGCAATTCAAAAATTAATTTAGTATAATCTGTAGCCCATCATAAGCAAGCGCATTACCTGCAGGTAATAATTCTGTCACTTCTTCGTGCAGCCCAAGCTGATGGCTTATATGCGTAAAATACGCTTGTGGAATTTGTAGCTCGGCTGCAAAGTCAATAGCCTGCTGCAAAGTAAAATGAGAAATATGTGGTTCGTTTCTTAGCGCATTTAAAACCAATATTTCGCTGCCCAATATTTTTGCTGCTTCTGCAGGTTCTATTCGGTTTGCATCTGTTATGTAAGTAAAATTGCCAAACCGAAAACCCAACACCGGCATATTCAGGTGCCACACTTTTATTGGTATTACTATTATATCTCCAACCAAAAAAGGTTCTTCATTAATTAAATTCAAATTAATATCCGGCACACCTGGATATTTGTGTTCTGCAAAAATATAATAGAACTCATTCTTCAGTGCTTTTTGTGTAAGTTCATTTGCATAAACATCAATGGCCTTCTTATTAAAATAATTAAAAGCTTTTATATCATCCAGCCCGGCAACATGGTCTTTGTGTGGATGAGTAAACAAAATGGCATCTACATTGTTTACATTTTCCCGCAGCATCTGGTATCTAAAATCTGGCGTGGTGTCAACAACCAAAGTAGTGGTTGCACTCTGCACCATTATACTGCTGCGCAACCTCTTGTCTTTTTTATTTGTAGATGAGCAGACCTTGCAATGGCAGGCTATCATAGGTACGCCGCTACTGGTGCCCGTACCGAGAAAAGTAATTTTAAGTGCGGGATAATTCATTAATAATTATCAGTTATTTATTAGTGCCTGAGATTGTAATTCTGTGTATAATTTTTGGCTTTCGTGAGTGAGTGCGTCAAAATTTATATTTAGCAGTGGCAATAAATCTATTAATGTATTTATTCTTCCTTCCGTCGGTAAAAACTTATTTAGTACCACTACTTTTTTCTCCTGCAATATGCAATAACCGCTTTGAAAAGATCCTCTTTCATACCGCATAACATAACCACTTTCTTGTGCTATTTTCTCAATCTTATCTAGTGTATTCTGTGTAAATTTCATATTGCTTTTTCCGCTATTCTTAATTTAAATCATTTATATGATGCAACTTGCTTTAATTAAACTGATTTATAAAAAATCGTTTTCAACAAAAGTTGATAACATTGTTTGGAAACTTTATCCTCGCCTTAAACCACCCAACCCCCGCCTCTCCGAAGGATAGGAGCTAACCCCTAATATTTTAAAATCCCTACAAAACTTTAAGGTCCGATATTCCCTCCTCGGGAGAGATTTAGGTAGACTTCTCTACTTATTCGTCATCCTTATCACCGGCACAATCATTTCCTCTAAACTAATACCACCATGCTGAAAAGTATTTTTATAATAATTTACAAAATGATTATAGTTATTTGGATAGCAAAGAAAAATATCTCCCTTGGCAAATATAAATGTAGAGTTCACATTGGGTACAGGCAAGCCGGCTTCTTTTGGATCTCTAAAAGCCAGTACATCTTTTGGTTCGTAATTTAAGTTACGTCCGTGTTTGTAACGAAGATTTGCAGTCGTTTGTTTATCGCCAATAACTTTTGCCGGCGTTTTTACTCTGGTACTACCATGGTCTGTAGCCACCACCATATTAATTTTTTTATCTGCAATTTTCTTTAACGCCTGGTGTAATGGACTGTGCTCAAACCAGCTCTGGGTAATGCTTCTGTAGCTCGTTTCGTCTCCCGCCAATTCTTTCAAAACCTCCATTTCGGTACGTGCATGGCTCAGCATATCAACAAAGTTGTAAACAATAACATTTAAATCATTCTGCAACATGTTGTGCATGTTATCCACCATTTTTTGTCCGTCGTGGTTGTTGGTAATTTTGGTGTACGAAATTTTTAAATCCCCTTTTCCAAGTCTCTTTAAATGAGCACGCAAAAAATCTTCTTCAAACATATTCTTACCACCCTCCTCGTCATCATTCTTCCATTGGTCAGGAAAATTCTTTTCAATATCTATCGGCAACATACCCGCAAAAATGGCATTACGAGCGTATTGTGTTGCGGTGGGTAAAATGGCGTAGAAGGTTTCTTCTTCGTGTATTCTAAAACTTTCTGCAAAAATCGGCTGTATTGTTTTCCATTGGTCAAACCGCAGGTTATCTATCAAAATAAAAAACAACGGCGTGCCTTTTTCTAAATGAGGCAGCACTTTAAATTTTAAAAGTGTGTGACTCATTATCGGCGCTTCCACCGCTTTTGGCCCTACCCAACTGCTGTAATTTTTACTGATAAATTTAAAAAACTCTGTGTTGGCTTCGTGCTTTTGTGTAGCAAAAACTTCCTGCATTTCGGGGCTGTCGCTCTTCTTCATTTCCAGTTCCCAATACACCAATTTTTTGTAGAGGTCCATCCACTCTGTGTAATTAGGGTTATCGTTTAAAGCCATAAACAAACTCCTAAATTCCTGCTGATAGGCAGAGGTGGTTTTCTCAGCCACCAGTCTTTTATTATCAATTAATTTTTTTAGCGAAAGCCATACCTGGTTTGGGTTCACAGGTTTTATAAGATAATCACTTATCTGGCTGCCAATGGCTTCGTCCATTATATTCTCCGCCTCATTTTTTGTAATGAGTACCACTGGTATCGTACTGTTTACTTCCTTTATTTGTTGCAATGTTTGCAACCCAGTAATGCCAGGCATACTTTCATCCATGAGCACTACATCTACAATATTATCCTTCACATATTCAACCGCATCAAAACCATTTGTTTTGGTAGCTATTTCGTACCCTTTGTTTTCTAAAAACATTATCTGAGATTTTAAACTATCAATCTCATCATCTACCCAAAGTATTTTTGCTGTACTCATATTTAATATTCTTTTTAAAATTTGGGGCTTTTGGCTGTAGCTATTTTCTAATCTTTGTTTCGCTGCCCGCCTACAATCTTTTTGCTCAAAGGCAGCAAAAAGGATTTCCGTCTAAGCAGCGCAGCCCTTAAGCATTTTTTCTTTTCTCAACTTTTACTAAAGTGTAAAAATAAAACCCGTCTGACAAATATAATTTTTATAAAATACGCAGTACCTTTTTATATAGGATTGTTTTAGTTTTAACATTCCGGGCAGTTATGTTCGGTTAATTCAAAATGCTGTCCCCAGTGTCAATCAACATCTCAGCGTACACTTCTTCATAAGTTCTCTACCTTTTTTTCAGTCAACAGGTATTCCATTTACCATAACTTGCCTGCAAAAAAGATGCAGTTATTAACAAGCAATATTATCGAGGCATGTGAAATCGCCGTATTAATTCACGGCGGTGTGGGGAGAATAAATAAAGAACCCTTATCCCCCGAATTGGAATTACAATACAAAGAGGCATTGACACATGCATTAAAAGAAGGTTTGAAAACCATAAACGGCGGAGGTAAAAGCATTGAAGCTGTAGAAGCAAGTATTAGAATATTAGAAGACTGCCCGCTGTTTAATGCAGCCAAGGGAGCTGTTTATGCCAACAATGAAATGATAGAATTAGATGCAGCAATTATGGACGGCAAAACCCTTAATGCAGGTTCAGTAGCCGGAATACGAACGGTAAAAAATCCAATTTCGGCTGCACACAAAGTAATGGAGAATTCACCGCACGTAATGCTTTTTGGCACCGGTGCAGATGAATTTGCAAAATTAAATGCGCTTGACATTGTAGATCAGTCGTATTTTAAAGTGGAAGAAAGATGGCAGCAGATAATAAAATTAAAAGCTGAGACTGAAAACAACACGGAACTTTTTCCAAATGCTCCTTCAACAAAACTTGGCACAGTAGGCTGTGTAGCTATTGATAATATGGGAGGTTTGGCTGCAGGCACATCTACAGGCGGTATGCTCAATAAAAAATTCGGAAGAGTTGGTGATACGCCCGTCATAGGTGCGGGTACTTATGCAAACAATATTTGTGCAGTTTCGTGTACCGGGCATGGAGAGTATTTTATACGCCATGCAGTTGCACATGATATTTGTGCGATGATAGAATATAAATCAATATCTGTAAGCGAAGCTGCGCAAGAAATGATTGAAGGGAAACTTACAAAGTCAGGCGGCGTTGGCGGTTTAATAGCAATGGATGCAAACGGCAACATCGCTGTTGATTACAATACAGAAGGAATGTTTTACGGTTTTATAAAAATAGATGGTAGCATTACAGTTAATGCTTGCAATATGATTATTGAATAGTCTGAATCATTGCAAAAACTTTAATCTTCCGGTGCCTAACTTCACAACACTCGTTTTTAAAAGTTATCCTTTTGAGCAATGTCTCGGCCCTTGCCGGACGTTGCGTCAATCAACTCACCATCCTCCTTCTCAGCAACGTCAGCGTGTTATAATTTGATATTTGGGTACCAACTATGGCGGAGAGAAACCTAACATGCAAAAGCTACGCATCCTTTCTGCGCTACAGGGATAAATATTTATCTCTTCAATTTAATAATGTCAACTATTCACAATACGCCAAGGCCTGGTCCTTTGACCAGCCGCCGCCCTATAGTATTTTATTTAAAAACTTTTATAAGTAGTTCGGCAGGTCACAGGACCAAGCCCAGCGTGTTATAATTTGATGTTTGGGTACCAACGATGGCGGTCAATCCAATGCACACTATTTGCTCTGTTCCCTAATCTTAATTTTACTCTGTCAATGGCCTTTTTTAAAATATCAGGTACATAAATATTCCTGTAACCTTTGTCAAGTAAAGCATCTACAAAATAACTGTCACCACCACCAATATCAATAATGTTTGCATCTAGCGGCAGGTTAAACAATGCTACAAATCCCATGGAGGTTTTTGGATAAGCCTGAAACGAGCTTATTTCATTTTCTGACTTGGTGCTGTATACTTCATCCCAATGTTTTGATGTATTCACATTTAAATTAATAGTTAGTAGTGCTTGTTTCAAAATGTTTAACTGATTAGCACAAATGCAGTATCATTTGAAATAATTAAGATAGACTTTATTGAAGGTTTTGCTGCAGCATTTCAATAAGCTGATGCACGATGGACTTATATTGCTTTCTTTGTAGAGGTCGGGTATTCCTTTGTGCGTATCCTATTAAAGTACAAATTACTTTAGCTTTTTAAATTTAGTAGATAAAAAAAATTACCAATTAACATTTAGATTTATACCAACCTTTTAATTTATTTAAGGATGCATGACAGACCACCCTTGCGCCTGTTTTATAATAACTTCGCCGTTACCCGTTGGAACATATGAGATGAAGGGCCATAGTTCATCTTTATTAATGTTTTTAGCTTTTATTGTATTGAGGCATTCAATCAGGACCACGCCCTTTTTTTGTAAAGCTAAAAGCACTGTATCGAGTTTATTTATTTTTTTAAAAAGCTCTACACCATCTCCGAATGCTACTAATTCTACTTGCAGCCGTCCTTCAAGTCGAGGATCTTCCAGTGCATTTTTAATATTTTGTAGTGTGCCCTTGATTTTGTGAGCACTGCTATCATTAATATAATAAACAGCTTTATAATATTTTGTTTTGGCAACAGCTGTATGCGAATGTTTAAATTTACTTTGGCTGAAGGAAGTTTGACCAATGAATAAAATTACAGCAAGCATGAATGTTTTAAGTAGCATAATTTAAGTTTTATTAATTAACCAATATGTTGTTCCATCTGAAAGACTTTTACAGCTTCTTCCAAATCAAAGACATTAATTGTGCCACCTAACTCAGCCCGTATAAACGAGCTCGCCTCTGCACTCCTGTAACCTCCTGCGCAGTGAACCACAATTGGTTTATGGGTAGGTATTTCATCTATTCTGTTTCTTATTTCTCCCAATGGGATAGTAATTGCGCTGTCAAATATTTTTCCTTCATTAACTTCTGATTTATTTCTAACATCTGCAATAGCGTACTCTTCCTGATTATTTTTAAATTGAGTTAAATCAATTTTATCAACTTTTATGCACCCATCATTAATTACAAATGCTGCTGCTATTTGTCTTTCATAACCAATACCTGCAACCCTTTTCAACATTCTATCTAGCTGTTCTCTCCCTCTCAGCAATGTCTCGGCCTTTGCTGGACGTTGCGTCAATCAACTCACCATCCGTAAAGTTAAGTGCAGCGCTTTACCAATTTATTTATGAGTATGTGTATTTACTCATCAACCAACATTCTAAAATTATCTCTTAATACTTAATACTCCATTAAAACTGATATAAAAAAATATTGAGGTATCCCTTTAATACGCTGCTCTAACATTCACACATTGCACTTTTGCAGAATTGGTAAAATGTACCGCATGTAGGCCTCTTATTTTATAACCATTTACACAAGATTGAAAATAATAATTTACTTGCATAAAAATTTAAAATTATATTCCAACGTTAGCGTTTAAATATTTATACTTTTAAAGTTCAACCAAGACACTGAGACCATATAAAGAAAACATCGGTAATATTGACGTAACATCAGGTAAGAACCGAGACGTTACTGCGAAGTGAAGACTGGCAATATTTCCGCAACGTCAGGCAAGGGCCGAGACGTTGCTGCGAACTAAAGTAAAAGCGGTAAAAAAAATAATTTTCAATACAATTGTACTTTTTATTTATTGTGATAGCTCATCCCAGAGGATATAATTTTAAATAAAAAGCAGAAAGCTTTTTTCCTTAACCAAACTATCATTTTTTTGTAATGACTAGTTGGTGAAATAACATAAATAGGGGTTCACGATCAGCAAATAAAATTACTTGGTAACTTCCAAAAAAATGTGCGGGTTATAATTCAGCTCTCATGCTAAGATGCTAATGAATTACGGCACGGTTTTATACTGTAAAATATTAAATTGACTTCTTATGACGGCTTTGTTACAACTGAACTTTCAAAAAATTAAAAAGATCGTTCCTTTCTTTTTTATGTACTTGTTTACTCACTTAATAATTTGCGATAAAGTTTTTGCGCAAGATGTTCCCAAAGATACCATTGGACCTAAACCCACCGGCTTATTAAATAAACCTTTTACGCCAGATAAAAGCGGATTTGGACCGGCATTTGTTGGCGTTTCTTATACCTACATAGCCCGAAAAAATAAACAGCCTTATAATACCAAGCAGACGGTAGTAGTAAGATATAATCCCATTCGCAAAGATTTTATTACAGGTTACCAGGGAACATTTATTGAAACCTTCGGTAAATGGAACACTAATGTTTACGTCAATACCCATCAGTTAGAATGGACATATTTTTACGGCTTGGGTAACAATTCACTTTACAATGCCCCCGGCAGGGTATATGATAAAAAATACAATCGCATCAGCAATAAGATCATTTCAGCCGGCGCAGGTTTAGAGCGCATTTTTAACCACTATAATAAAGTCTCCATTGCTCCTTTTTTCCAGTCTGATAAAATTAAGGCAGAAAGAGATAGCAATCATTATGTGGATAAATATGTTTACCCGGCAGAAACAACAATTTACAACACCTCCAATTTTGGCGGCATCGCTTTAGATTATGTTTATCAAAAAATAAACGATTCTGTTTTGCCTACAAAAGGGCTGGCGTTACTTGCAAACGTTACATATACAAACAATTTTACCAACAGTAGCCGTTCTTTCGCCCGATATTTATCAGAAATTAATTTCTTTCAGCCCATTACCAAAAAGCTTGGTTTTACCATAAAGGCAGGAGCATCTGCACTTTCCGGCACACCGGAATTTTATCAGTACAATTTTGTTGGAGGCACACATACGCTGCGTGGTTATGAGCGGGGCCGTTTTTATGGCAATACTACTTTTTACAATCAAAACGAATTGCGCTGGATTACCGATGTACATACCAAAAAATACTTTGGAAAATTTGGTTTATTGGCAATGTATGATATCGGACGTGTTTGGTTAAAGAATGAAAATTCAAATACACTTCATACTGGTGTGGGTGGTGGCATTTTACTTTCGGTTATGCATAAAATTTCAGCAAGTGCTGTTTATGCTGTATCTAAAGACGGTAATAATCTTCACTTCACATTAATTAGACCATTCGAATATTTAAGAAATGATTCTCGTTTTCAGTAATATGTATCTGCTCGCACTGAAAATTATCGCCATTGTCCCGCTCTTGTAGGTATGCAGCCCAGTCTCGAAGCCAAGCGTACCAAAAATATTTAATGCTGCCGAAATCGGAAAATCACAATGGCTACTTTTAGAAAATGCCCTAAGCACTTACAGCCTTTATTTACATGCAATTTACCCTCGCAGCCAAGCGTGCCAACAAGAAATAAAACCCTTCATAACATCTAATCTATTTTATATATTTTTAAAATATGGAAAAGGTATATCCGATCGAATGGCATCAATTTTAAACAGCAACAATACTCAAGTTGCAACCTCTTTTACAAAACGATAAATATAAGGATGTCATCATACAAAGTTTGCAATTTTGTGTGCTTAAGAACAAAGTAAAGCTGCTTGCTTTTACGATCGTAAGCAATCAAATACACTTGGTGTAGCAGCCACTTCACCCAACCACGAAAGTAAAACTGCAGCTTAGTATTATGACATTTACTACAAAAAAAATAAAAGAAGATTTTAAAGAGTACAACCATAATTTATTGGAAAGTTTTAAAGTAGCAGCGAAAGACAGGATCTACCAAATATGGGAAAGAAATGCAATAACGATTGATTTGTTTTCACCAAAAGTATTTCATCAAAAAATAAATTACGCACTTGATAATCCTATAAAAGCAGTTTATCTCTCAATGCTGAATATTACCATTTTTCATCTGCCAAATTTTATACAATGGGTATTAATGATTTTAATATGCTAGCTCATTACAATGAGTAAATATTTATGTTTTTTTGTGCCTTCATCCTAACGGGTTGTTAGTGTGCCTGACTGCTTATCGGCGCAGGACAGCAACAATGGCAGTACTTCAATAAACCAACCATAACTACAAAGGGTTAAAGTAAATTTGGAATACCAACAAAGACGGAAAATGATTGCAAACGGTAACATTGCCTTTGATTCCAATACAGAAGGAATGTTTTACGGTTTTATAAAAGACATGGCACCATCACGTTAAATGCTTGCAATATGATACTTGAATAGTCTGAATCATTGCAAAAACTTTAATCTCCTTGTGCCTAACTTCGCAACACTCGTTTTTAAAAGTTATCACAATGCCTTTTCACAAAATAATCAACGATCCTGTTTATGGTTTCATCACAATAGATGATGAACTTGTCTTCAGCATCATTGCACATCCATATTACCAGCGCCTGCGTCGCATACAACAAATGGCCATGGCACATTTGGTTTATCCGGGTGCAGTGCATACAAGGTTGCACCATTCGCTTGGTGCTTATCATTTAATGACGATCGCCCTGCAGGAACTTACCCGTAAAGGCATAGAAATAACTGCAGAGGAGCAACAGGCAGCAAAAATTGCTATTCTGTTACATGATGTTGGGCATGGTCCATATTCGCATGCACTAGAGCAGGTATTGACAGAAGGGGTGCATCACGAAAAAATATCGCTGCTAATTATTGAAGCACTGAATACAAAGTTTGATGGTAAACTACAGGTAGCCCTCGAAATATTTAACGGCAGCTATCACAAAAAGTTTTTGCACCAGTTGGTAAGTGGCCAGCTCGATGTTGATCGCATGGACTACCTTACCAGAGATAGTTTTTTTAGCGGCGTTATAGAAGGCTATGTGGCATACGATCGTATTTTAAAAATGATCACGGTGCATAACGGCGAGTTAATGGTGGAGGAAAAGGGCATCTATTCTATTGAGAAATTCTTAATTGCACGCAGGCTTATGTACAGACAGGTTTACCTGCATAAAACTGTTTTAAGTGCCGAGCAAATGTTGCAGCGTATTATAAAAAGAGCCAAGTATATTTCAGCACAATGCCAGCAGCCGCTAAATAGTTTTATAAATGAGCCAATGCACAATATAACTTTAGACCAGTTTTGCAGTCTAGATGATGCAGATGTAATGATGGCCATAAAAAGCTGGTGCAGCCATTCAGACAAAATACTGTCTTTGTTGTGCAGAGGCATTATAAACAGGGAGTTGCTAAAGGTAAAATACAGTTCAACACCCGTAGACGAACAAACATTGCAACAAAGAAAGGAAAGCACGGCAAATATGGTAGGCTTAACATTAGAAGACACGGAGTGGCTTGTTTTTAGTGGAGAAGCAAGTACTACTACCTATAATTTTGATGAACAACAGATAAAAATATTGTTTAAAAACGGCGATGTAAAAGATATATCTGAGGTAGATGATGCACTTATCAATGAAAGCCTGCGGGGCAATATTAAAAAATATTACATTTGTTACCCAGGCTTTTAACCAAACTACTATAAATGGAATTTAGCGCAGCGCAGATAGCACACATTGTTGGAGGAACTATTGAAGGTGATCCCAACGAGTCCGTTTCCTCTTTTGGAAAAATAGAAGAGGCAACAAAAGGACAGCTGGCTTTTCTTGCTAATCCAAAATACGAAGAATATTTATACAGTACTGCCGCCAATATTATTATTGTAAATGATACACAAACAGTAAAAGAAACATTGACTGCAACACTAATAAAAGTGCCCGATGCGTACAGTGCGTTCGCACTTTTACTGAGCGAATATCAAAAACTAAAACAACAGCAACTTGTAGGGATACAGGAACCTGTTTACATACATGCAACAGTTAAAAAAGGTAAAAATATTTACATAGGTGCCTTTGCCTACCTAGGCGAAAATGTAGCGATAGGAGATGGTACAAAGATTTATCCGAATGCCTATATCGGTAACAATGTTGTAATAGGCAATGATACAACCATACACCCCGGCGTTAAAATTTACCATGATTGTATAATAGGGAAAAATGTAGTCATTCATGCTGGTACTGTAATTGGCGGTGATGGCTTTGGCTTTGCACCCCAGCCAGACGGAAGCTTTAAAAAAGTGCCGCAAACAGGCAATGTAGTTATTGAAGACAATGTTGAAATTGGCAGCAATGTTACTATTGACAGAGCAACTATTGGCAGCACAATAATAAGAAACGGCGCCAAGCTCGATAATCTATTGCAGATAGCACATAATGTAGAAGTTGGGAGCAACAGTGTAATAGCAGCACTTACTGGTGTAAGCGGCAGCACCAAAATTGGCAACAATGTAATGATTGGTGGGCAGGCAGGTATTGCAGGTCATTTAACCATTGCCGATGGTAGTAAAATAAACGGACAAAGCGGTGTAAGCAAATCTATTAAAACGCCTAATACAGCTGTAACAGGCACGCCGGCTTACGATTATACTGCTTCTATGCGCAGTCAGGCATTAATAAGAAAATTACCTGAGTTGGAAAAGCGGGTAAAAGAACTGGAAGCGCTTGTAAAAAAATTAGAAGGCTAAACCAATCTTGGCACCTATAAAATCTTCACCTATTTAATTTATATCCCGCCTTATTTAACAAACATTTGGTATAAAATTTAAAATATCTTTGCCGCTAAAGGAAAACGCTAGGCATGGATATATTATTTAATGAGAATAAGCAACATACGCTTACATCTGCAACTACAATTTCGGGTAATGGATTGCATACAGGCGTTATGGCAAATATGACATTAAACCCCGCAGCTCCTAATTTTGGCTTTCAATTTAAAAGAACAGATTTACCCGATAATACGCCCACAATAAAAGCTGACTGCGACCTTGTGACTGATACAAGCCGGGGAACCACATTGGAAAAAGGAGAGGTAAAAATTTCAACTGTTGAACATATACTTGCCGCCCTTGTAGGAATGGGGATAGACAATTGCCTCATCGAAGTAAGCGGGCCTGAAATTCCTATTATTGACGGGAGCAGCAAACCTTTTACAGCATTAATAGAGGCTGCTGGTGTTAAGGAACAGGATGCTGAAAAAATATGGTATTCGCTCGATGAGCCTATCTCTTATTTTGATGAAGAAAAGAACGCAGAATTTACAGCCGTGCCTGCTAATGAATATCGTGTAACGGCCCTTATAGATTTCAACTCGCCTGTACTAGGTACACAGCATGCAGATTTAAAACACATAAAAGATTTTAATAAAGAAATTGCTCCCTGCCGTACTTTTTGCTTTTTGCACGAGTTAGAAGCACTACTGGAACACAATCTAATAAAGGGTGGAGATATAAACAATGCTATTGTTGTTGTAGATAAACCCATAACACCTGAGGCGATGCAAAGGCTTGCAAAAGCTTTTGGCAAAGATCATATTGAAGTGTTGAAAGAGGGATATTTAAATAATCTGGAATTGCGTTTTAACAATGAACCGGCCCGCCATAAATTATTGGATGTAATTGGAGATCTTGCACTTAGCGGATACCCGATGAAGGCACACATTATGGCTAACAGACCAGGGCACAGTAGTAATGTTGGGCTTGCAAAAGTGTTGAAACAGCATTTTAAAAAAATGAGTAAAAGTGTAAATGTTCCCTTTTACGACCCCTCTGTGCCACCACTATATGCACTAGATGAAATTGAAAAAATACTGCCGCATCGATATCCTTTTTTACTGGTAGATAAGATTTTACGTTTGAATGAGAAAGAAGTGATCGGTATTAAAAATGTAACTTTCAATGAATTCTTTTTTCAAGGCCATTTCCCTGGTAATCCTGTAATGCCCGGTGTTTTACAGGTTGAAGCGCTTGCACAAACGGGTGGAATTCTCTGTATTAAATCAATGCCGGAGGGAGTTTATGATACTTATTTTGTAAAGGTAGATAACTGCAAGTTTAAAGTAAAAGTAGTACCAGGAGATACTATGATTTTAAAAATGGAACTCATAGAACCAATACGCAGGGGAATTTGCACCATGAGAGGCAGCGTTTATGTAGGCAATAAACTCTGTACCGAAGGAGATTTTACAGCGCAGGTAGTAAGAAGAAACTAACAATTTGCTGATGTGATAATTTGCTGTTGTGCCAATGAATGAAAATATGCCGATAATTTTGGAATCAAATACAACCCTTAAATAAATTGAAAAATATTAAAAAAATTAATTAAAGAAATTAGCACATCAGCATATTTGCTAATTATCACATTCCAAAAAATGATACACCCACATACTTACATTCATCCTCACGCAAAGCTGGCGACCAACGTAAAAGTTGATCCGTTCAGCGTAATACATTCCAATGTAGAAATTGGCGAAGGTACTTGGATTGGCAGTAACGTAACCATTATGGATGGTGCAAGAATTGGAAGCAACTGCCGCATTTTTCCCGGTGCAGTTATTTCAGCCATTCCGCAAGATTTAAAATATGGCGGAGAAGATACAACTGTGGAAATTGGTGACAACACAACCATAAGAGAATTTGTAACCATCAACAGAGGTAGCAAAGCAACCTGGACAACAAAAGTTGGCAACAACTGTTTAATAATGGCATACTGCCATATTGCGCACGATTGTGTAGTAGGCAATAACTGCATTATGAGCAACAACACCCAACTTGCAGGGCATGTGGAGCTTGGAGATTTCTCCATACTCGGAGGAATGTGTGCCGTGCACCAGTTTGTAAAAGTTGGACAGCATGTAATTATTAGTGGTGGCTCATTGATCAGAAAAGATGTACCACCATTTATAAAAGCAGGGCACGAACCAATAAGTTATGCAGGTGTAAATTCAGTCGGATTAAAAAGAAGAGGGTTTTCTCTGGAAAGCATTAATGAAATACTAAATATTTATAGAATAATTTATAATAAAGGTCTTAATACTACACAGGCTTTAAATTATATTGAAGAAGAAGTGCCTGCAACAAATGAAAGGGATGAGATTGTAACTTTTATAAGAGACAGCGGCAGAGGGATTATTAAACGCCGATTAAAAGGCAGCAACTTTGAAGATTAATTTATTTTGAATATCAGCCTCAACAATACCGGAAAAAGATTTAACCGAGAATGGATTTTTAGGAAATTGGATTACCGGTTTTTAGAGGGTAAATCCTACGCTGTAACGGGTACAAATGGATCTGGCAAATCTACTCTGTTGCAAATTATTGCAGGTGCCACTTTACACAGTGAAGGTACAATTGAATACCGCTCAGCGCAATTAAATGAAATTGCTGTTGGTGAAAATGCTTACAAACAAATAGCCATTGCTGCACCTTATTTAGATTTAGTTGAAGAAATGACGGCTACAGAATTCCTTACTTTTCACAGTGCTTTTAAACCGCTTACAACGTCTTTTACTGAAATACTTTTAGCGGTTGGTCTTCAAAAAGCAGCTGATAAACAGATAAGATATTACAGCAGCGGAATGAAACAGCGGCTAAAACTTGCACAGGCATTTTTTAGCCAAACCTCTGTATTGCTGCTTGACGAGCCCACTACTAACCTGGATGAGGAAGGCATTGAGGTGTATAAAAATTTGTGGTCGCAAAATACCGCAAACCGTTTGGTTATTGTGAGCAGCAACGATAAAACTGAATATGAAAATTGTAATGATGTAATAAGGATTGGAGATTATAAATAAACACCAATTACCCCTAACTTTAACTCCAACAAAAAATACTATAATTCCATCTACTAATTGATAGAAGTTGATAGAAGCTAAAATATTGAGTATAGCCCCGATTGAAGTGTAAATAGGCGAGGCACGAGTCTATTGCAACGGAAAGCGGGAAACCAATGTTAGAATATGCTATCAGGTTAATGCTCCGACAAAAGATTTAAATAATCCAGAACTTACCTTCTGCTTGCTATCAATAAATTTAGATCTGTAAATTTTAAATTAAACCTTTCACTTAGGTGGAAGTTAGTGAGTGAACCTTTGAAAATATAGATGCCGCTGCGGATATTAAATTTATACCAGATAACATTGTCAACGCCACCATCTTCTGCGGTTTCCAGCAAGAGGGGCATTAAAACATTGCTGATGGCCTGCGATGCAGTGCGTGCAAAACCGCTTGGAATATTGGGTACGCAATAATGAATCACATCATACTTTGTAAAAGTGGGTTCTTTGTGCGTGGTAACTACACTGGTTTCAAAACAGCCACCGTGATCAATGCTTACATCTACAATTACACTCCCTTTGCGCATATTGCTTACCATAGTTTCGGTAACTACCATCGGCGTTCTGCCGCCATCATTGCTTAATGCACCTACAGCAACATCACATGTTTTTAATTGTTTTGCCAAAATCTTAGGTTCAATTACGGATGTCCACAAACGCCCGCCAATATTATTTTGCAAACGCTTTAAACGGTAAATACTGTTGTCGAATATTTTTACACTTGCACCCATTGCCAATGCTGTTCTGGCGGCATATTCACCTACAATACCTGCACCTAATATAATAACTTTCGTTGGGGGAATACCGCTGATACCGCCAACCAACACACCTTTGCCATTGTTTGCATTGCTTAAATACTGACCTGCAATTAGCATTACTGCAGACCCCGCAATTTCGCTCATGCTTCTTACAATTGGGTTGTGACCACTGTCATCTTTTAGATTTTCGAAACTGAGAGCGGTGATTTTTTTTGCCATCATTTTCAACAATATTTCTCTTTTCATTTCTGCAAGGTGGATGGGAGAAATAATATACTGGTTCAACTTAAGCAGTTCGCAATCTTCTAAACTTACAGGTGCACTTTTTACAATAATATCGCAGTCAAACACCTGTTTTTTATCGTATAATATTTTTGCACCGGCTTCACTGTAATCATTATCAGAATAATTTGCACCGATGCCGGCATTGCTTTCTACATTTACCTCGTGGCCATTGGCAACAATTACACTTACAGCATCGGGCGTGAGGGCAATGCGGTTTTCATTAAAGGAATCTTCTTTTGGTATGCCTATACACAACGATTCTCTTTTGGGTTTTACATCGAGGGTTTCTTCGAGGGTTTCGTAGGTGAGGGAGGGTGACACAAAAGGTTTTGTAGTAGCCATGAGTTGGTGAATTAGCTGATTGGTTGTTTCAACATTTTAAAATATTGTAGAGCGGTGTAAAAAACAAGAATTTCAATCCTTAAATTTCGTACAATTTAAACAAAAGTTTTAAATCAGCTAATCAACGAGCTAACCAATAACTAAATTTCGCTCATTATTACCTGTCACTTTTAAATAACAATGCACGGTATCATGAGGAAAAAGTGATGGAGCAATTTCAGGCCATTCAACCAGGCATAAATTGCCGCTGTAAAAACAATCTTCCACTCCTGCATCTATTGCTTCCTGCACCGATTTAAGCCGGTAAAGATCTAAGTGATAAATGGTTTTACCTGCTGCTGTTGTGTACTCATTTATAATTGAAAATGTGGGACTGCCGACAGCATTTTGCACGCCAAGTTCATCGCACACAGCATGTACAAAAGTGGTTTTACCTGCACCCATTTCGCCGTGCAAGGCAACAACACTATAATTTTTAATTTCTTTTAAAAAAGTAGCTGCTGTAGTTTTTATTTGTGGAAGGGTAAAAAGTACATCCATGTTGCAAAGATAAATGGCATAATTAGTAATTGGTTAACGCATATTGAAGATAATTTTGCAGCATGGAAACAACGGAGCTAAAAGTGGAGGGAATGACGTGCAGTAATTGTGCATTGAGTGTATCTAATTATTTAAAAAAAGAAGGCCTTTCAGATGTGCAGGTAAACCCAATTACGGGTGCGGTAAGTTTTACAACGAAAGCTGAATCATCTATTATTAAATTAAGTGCAGGTATTAATAAACTGGGTTATAATGTAGTGGACGAAACCGCAGCTGATACGCCTAAAAAGAGAACATTCTTATCAAACAACAAACAGCGTTTTTTATTTACACTGCCTTTTACATTAGTGCTGATGATGCATATGTTGCCAATGGGAACATATACGCATTGGCTGATGAACCCATGGATACAAATTGTTTTGTGCCTGCCGGTTTTTATAACGGGTATATATTTTTTTGGAAGAAGTGCAGTTAAAAGTTTAATGCACGGTATGCCTAACATGAATGTACTGATTGCCGTTGGGGCACTTGCATCTTTTGTGTACAGCCTTGTTGGTGCAGTATTACAGCTTGGTGAACAATATCTTTTTTTTGAAACAACTGCATCCATTATTACGCTGGTGTTTTTTGGAAACTATTTAGAAGAAGCTTCTATACAGTCAACGCAAAAGGCAGTGCGTAGCTTAACAAAGTCTCAAAAGGTAATAGCCAATATGATTGCTTTTGATGATGAACACAAAGAACAGATTTTTCCGCTGGAAAATATTTATTTAAAAACAGGCGATCTTGTATTAATTAAAAACGGTGAGCAGGTGCCTGCAGACTGTAAAATATTGTGGGGTGATTGTACTGTAAATGAAGCAATTATTACTGGCGAAAGTTTGCCATTACCCAAAACAAAAAAAGATTTCTTAATTGGTGGCAGTGTATTGGAAGATGGGCTTGTAAAAGCTCAGGTTACAGCGGCTGGAAAAGATACGGTGCTTTCCGGCATTGTGAAAATGGTAGAAAATGCGCAGGCAGAAAAGCCCCCAATGCAGAAACTTGCTGATAAAATAAGTGCCATATTTGTACCCACCGTTTTAGTACTATCAGCAATTACTTTTTTAATTAATTTTTTTGCATTCAACATATCAAGTGGCGATTCGCTGATGCGTGCAATAGCAGTATTGGTAATTTCGTGTCCATGCGCAATGGGGCTTGCAACACCTGCTGCAATTGCGGTTGGGCTTGGCAGGGCAGCAAAACTTGGAATCCTTTTTAAGAACGCAAGTGCGCTGGAATCTTTTAAAAAAATACAACAGGTTGTGTTTGATAAAACAGGAACCCTTACCACAGGGAACTTTACTATTACAGCATTTAACAGCACTATAATTGAAGAGGAGTTTAAAAGAATTGTCTTCTCGCTTGAAAAGTTTTCTAATCACCCAATAGCAAAAACGATTGTAACAGAGTGGAAAATGAGCAATCCATTACCATGGAAAAACATAGAAGAAATAAAAGGCATTGGAATTAAAGCGACAGATTCAGAAGGCAATAATTATGAAGCAGGATCTTTTAAATTATTGAAAGAAAAAACTGATCAAACAATTCAGCACAATATTTATGTATTTAAAAATGGAATTGAGATTGGTTGGATAGATGTGCAAGACGAAATAAGGCCAGAAGCAAAATCTGTAATAGATGCACTTCACAAAAAAAATATTAAGACTATTTTACTGAGTGGCGATTTAAAAAATAAATGTGAGGTGATTGCTTCTAAACTTGGGATTGATGAAGTGTATGCAGAACAGGCACCAGCGCAGAAAATGGAAAAAATTGCAGCATTAAACAATACTGTACCTACAGCAATGGTAGGAGATGGAATTAATGATGCACCCGCACTTGCAAAAGCCACGCTTGGAATTTCTTTAAGCGATGCTTCTCACATTGCTATGCAAAGTTCAGATGTTATTTTAATGAACAGCGGCATCAAAAATTTACCGCTTGCTCTTGGGTTGGGAAAACATACTTACATCACCATAAAGCAAAACCTGTTTTGGGCATTTATTTACAATATTGTTGCATTACCTATTGCCGCCTTGGGCTTGCTAACACCAACACTTGCAGCGCTGGCAATGGGTTTTAGCGATATAGTATTGGCTGTAAATTCTGTAAGGTTGTTTGTAAAGAAGGTGGATTAATAGCCCCTCCTATCCTCCCCGGAGGGGAGGTAAATATGGACGATTTTGAGAATGTCAACTAATGCTTATAAAGATGTTCAAACAGATTTGCCATTTTTATAAAATTGTAATTACTTTGTAGTCACATAAAAATTAAAAAAATGGAAGTTTCAGTTATTCCAATTGGAAATTCAAAAGGAATTCGTTTGACAAAAACTGTTTTAGAAAAATATAATATAACAGACACATTAGAGATAATTCTTGAGAAAGATTATATAATTCTAAAACCGAAAACCGAACCAAGAAAGGGTTGGGACGTAGCTTTTAAAACAATGCGTGAAAATGGAGACGATAACCTATTTGTCGCAGATGTTTTTGAAGACGAAAATTTGGAAGAATGGAGCTAATTCAATATGAAATCGTTTTGGTTAACCTTGACCCGACAATTGGAAGTGAAATGCAAAAAACACGACCCGCCGTTATCATTTCGCCAAATGAAATGAATAAATATTTAAACACAGTGGTTATTGCACCAATGACCAGCGCTTCAAAGCCATACCCTACAAGAGTTCAAGTAAAACATAATAAAACAAAAGGGTGGATTATTTTAGACCAAGTTAGAACGATTGACAAAAAAAGGATTTTAAAAAAATTAGGAAGAATTACTGCAAAAGAAATTGAAGTCACAAAAATTATTTTAAAAGAAATATTTGTTGATTGATATAAAATCAAAGGATTCAATAATAAAGGCTCATAACGGTATGCAGATTTTTTAAAATTGAAATAGATGATTAAAAATTTATTACAAACCTAAAGTGCAACTTAAACCCATTTGGTTCTTATAAATGTCTCCACAAGAAACCCTTAAAAAATATTACGGTTACGAAACTTTTAGACCTTTGCAGGAAGAGATCATAAATGCTGTTTTGGCAAAAAAAGATACGCTTGCTGTTTTACCTACAGGCGGAGGTAAATCTATTTGTTTTCAAATTCCTGCGCTAATGAATGAGGGTTTGTGTTTGGTTATAAGTCCACTCATAGCGCTTATAAAAGACCAGGTAGAGAATTTAAAAAAGAAAGGTATTGGCGTACTTGCCATATACTCAGGTATGTCGTTTGCTGAGATAAAACAAACACTTCAAAATGCAGCTTTTGGCAACTATAAATTCCTTTATGTTTCACCGGAGCGATTAGAGACAAAATTATTTCTGGAATATTTACCTGCGCTTAAACCATCTCTTATTGCTGTAGATGAAGCACATTGTATATCGCAATGGGGTTATGATTTTAGACCTTCTTACTTACGCATTGCTAGCCTTAGGGAAGAACTGCCCGGCGTACCGGTAATTGCATTAACCGCATCGGCCACTACAAGTGTACAAAAGGATATTTGCAGCAACTTACTTTTTAATAAAGAGCAAAGCAAGTTTCAACAATCATTTGCCAGACCAAATTTATCGTACAGTGTTTTTAAACCAGCATCTAAAGAAAAAAAGTTAATAGAGATTTTACAAAATGTAAAAGGTTCTGCCATTGTTTACTGCAAAAGCAGAAAACAAACAACGGTTGTCGCAGAACTTTTAAAAATGCATAACATTGAGGCAGATTTTTACCACGCAGGTTTACCAAGTGAAAAACGAACGGTAAAACAAGATGCTTGGATAAATAATAAAAACAGGGTGATAGTTAGTACAAATGCATTTGGAATGGGCATAGACAAACCTGATGTGAGAGTGGTTGTTCATTACGATGTGCCTGATTGTCTGGAAAATTATTATCAGGAAGCCGGTCGTGCCGGACGAGATGGAAAAAGATCATACGCAGTTTTATTGCACAACAGCAAAGAAACCGATGACTTAATTTATAAGATAGAAACCCGGTATCCATCTCTCCCAAAATTAAAAATGATTTATCTGGCATTAATGAACTACCTGCAGGTTGCAGCCGGTACAGGGGAAGGCTTAAGTTTTGATATTGATATAGCAAGTTTTGCTAAGCACTTTAAATTGAATATGCTGGAGGCAACTTATGGAATCCAGGCGCTTGGTCAGGAAGGACTCATCAGCTTTAGCGAAATGATGTTTAAACAAAGTACAGTAGAGTTTCGTACAACAAAAAGTGACCTCGAAGAATTTGAAATCCAGCATCCAAAACTTGAGCCTGCTATTAAAGGCCTGTTAAGATCATATGAAGGTATTTATGATTTTCAAAGTATTATTTATGAAAAACTTTTATCAGGCTTTATAAAAATACCTTTTGATGAACTCTTAAGTGCCCTTAATGAACTTCATAAAAACGGGATTATAGATTATAAACCTGCAAGCGAAAAACCGCAAATTTTATTATTAAAGAACAGAATGTACAATGATGACTTTTTTGTAGATGTAAATGCCATGAACATAAGAAAAGCAGAAGCTACAAAAAGAACAAGGGCAATTGAAAACTATGTAACCAATGCAGCTTTTTGCAGAAGCAAAATCATTGGCAATTATTTTGGTGAAAAGAACGCAGAAGATTGTGGCATTTGTGATAACTGCATCAACAATACTGAAGCAAAACTTAATACGGAGGAATTTAAAGTTGTATCTGATAAAATTATTGAACTCCTTAAAAAAGAGAAGCTAACCTATAAACAATTGCTACAAAAATTAAAACCTGTTAGGCAAAGGTCTTTGTGGCTTGTTATTACATTTTTAATAGCAGAAGAAATATTGGTTAGTGATGACAAGGAAATGCTTACCATTAAAGGAATATAAAAATAATATTTTATATAAACTCATAGTTTGTAGCATAAAAAAGGGACCAAGATAGAAATCTAGTCCCGCTTTAAAATCCAATATCCTATGAAAAACCGATGTGAAGATACATATATTATATTTCTAGACAAACTTTTTTATAATTATTTTGTAGTATTTCTTCTACGGAGAACTTTTAGACATATAAACCGCTAAATTTTTTACAACAGGTTATGTTGAAATGCGTTGCGATAATCTAAAATTTTAAAACCAGCTTTTAGTTTTTGATCTGCTTCTCCCTCCTAGCCCTAATGAACCTAAAAGTGAACGTACAATTCCATTACCTGCTGTTCGTAACATACTTTTTACCACCGTATTACCCGCAAGTTTTTCGAAAGCATTTGGCTCTTCTTTTTCTTTCTTTGTAGCTGCTGAAGGAGTTACCGAAACATTTTCAGCCGCATCTTGAATTTTTGCATTTAATAACTCGTACGCACTTTCATTATCTACATCAACATTGTATTTAACAACAAGCTTACTTTTTGCATTTATAACATCTACCTCTTGTTGCGAAAGCACATCCATTCTGCTGCGGGGGCTGCACAACATCACATGCGCAAGCGGGGTTGGAATTCCTTTTTCATTTAATAAAGTAACGAGTGCTTCACCAATACCTAATTGTGTAATTAAATCTTCAGTTTTATAGTACGCTGATTCTGGATAATTATCCGCAGTTTGTTTAATCGTTTTTCTGTCAGCAGCTGTAAAAGCTCTTAATGCATGCTGTATTTTCATTCCTAATTGCCCAAGTACCGAAGCTGGAATATCCATCGGGTTTTGGGTGCAAAAGAAGATGCCAATTCCCTTGGAGCGAATTAGTTTAATAATCGTTTCTATTTGCTGCACCAATTCATTACTCGCTTCCTGAAAAATAAGATGCGCTTCATCTATAATCAATACAAGTTTTGGCTTATCAAGGTCTCCCTCTTCAGGAGATGAAGCATATAATTCAGCCAGCATTTGTAACATAAATGTTGAAAATAATTTTGGTCTGTCCTGTATATCCATCACCCTCAAAATACTAATCATACCCTGCCCTTTGTCGCTGATGCGCATTAAGTCATCAACTTCAAAACTCTTCTCACCAAAGAAAACATCTGCTCCCTGTTGTTGCAATTCAATTACTTTTCTTAAAATTGTACCAGTTGTAGTAGTAGATATTTTACCATACAATTTCTCAACTTCTGCTTTGCCTTCATTACCTATAAACTGCAATAGTTTTATAAAATCTTTTAAATCGAGCAGGGGCAATTTGTTGTCATCGCAATATTTAAAAATCAAAGCTATTACGCCACCTTGTGTATCATTCAGGTCAAGGATTTTCGTTAACAACACTGGGCCAAATTCGCTAACTGTTGCTCTCAGTTTTACGCCATTTTTGCCGGTAAGAGACAGTAATTCTGCAGGAAATTCCCCAGGTGAGTAGGTCAAATTTAATTTTTGATAGCGATCTGTAACCTTATCATTTACTGCGCCCATTGCTGCAATACCACTAAGATCTCCTTTAATATCCATCAACAAAACAGGCACACTGGCATCGCTCAAAAATTCGCTTATCATTTGCAGGGTTTTTGTTTTACCCGTACCAGTTGCGCCTGCTATCAATCCATGCCGGTTCATCGTTTTAAGCGGTAAAAATATTTTTGCTTCCGGTATTACTTCACCATTTAAAACAGCAGCACCAATTTGCACTGCCTCTCCCTTAAATGTATAACCGGTATTTATTGCTTGTATAAATTCTTCTTTGGTAGGCATAATTAGTTTTTTCTTAAAGTTACTAACTTGATAGAATATTAAAGAGGTTTGAGGTTTTAGAATTGAATTTTATCTAATGTATGTGATTGACTGAAGGACATTAGGCTACAAAAAAATTTACACAAAAAGAAGTATTTATATTTTATAATAAAGAGAAGCGGTTTTCTAAGCGCTATATAACCGCAAAGGGCAAATTTAATATTCAATTAAATTAAGTCACAGCGGTCAAGCAGACATTATGCGTTTCTTAAAACAATGACCGACAATGCTTAAGTAAAGAAATAGGTTAACAAAAAATTAGGCATTATATTAGCAGTAATGATTATCAATTAATTTTATTTGTAAATAAATTACAACATTATGGAAGCAATTAAACCTAAGATTTTATTATGTGAAGATGATACCAACCTCGGTATGGTTCTTAAAAACTATCTTGAATTAAACGATTATGAAGTAACACTTGAAAGAGACGGAAGGCTTGGTCTTGCTGCATTTCAACGTGAAAAATTTGATATATGCCTGCTAGATGTAATGATGCCAAACATGGATGGCTTTACGGTTGCAGAGGAAATAAGAGACATTAATCCTGATGTGCCATTGTTTTTCTTGAGTGCCAAAACAATGAAAGATGATATCATACAGGGCTACAAACTTGGTGCTGATGACTACATAACAAAGCCATTTGATAGTGATGTACTACTGCATAAAATAAAAGCGATACTAAAGCGCAACGAAGAATTGCACAAAGAAGAAGCAAATGCAGAATTTGATTTGGGTAAGTATCACTTTAACCCAAGGCTTAGGGAACTCATCGTAAACGGCAAAACGCAAACACTCTCTCCAAAAGAAAATGAATTGCTTAAAATGTTGAGCGAATATAAAAATGACTTATTGCCAAGAGAAGCAGCTCTTAAAAAAATATGGGGAAGTGATACTTATTTTAATGGCAGAAGTATGGATGTATACATTGCTAAACTTCGTAAGTATTTAAAGGAAGATGAGAAACTGGAAATAGTAAACATTCATGGTAATGGATTTAGACTGGTAGAAACGGTGTAAGACATTAGACACAAAATAAAAGAAAAAAGATTGGGCTTCGATTAATTTCGAAGCCCTTTTTATTATTATTTTGAGCAGGAACATTTTAATTATTTATGAATATTTGTATCCCGCTCACTGCTGCCGCTTAAAGGCAGCGGCATACGTTTCTATCGGGCTACTGGTGGCAGGGTAACATTTTTCGACCTTTATATGCATATTTTTATACTCGGTATAAAATATAAAATATTTCGGTGCGCTGCACCTCTGTAAACATCCTAATTTTTTTTCTAAAAAGGTTTGGTTACGCTGCACCTCTTTTTAACTTTTACAATTTTTAAAGTCAATAAAACGCATGCTCTTTACCTGATTATACGTGTAATATAATATCAACAATTATATGTTCAACATAATAAATGGTATTAACTTTTAGGTGCAGCGTACTATCATTTTTCGATACTGTATACATTTATACTTAAAATAAATATTTCGGTGCGCTGCACCTATGTAACATCCTCTATTTTTTCTAGAAAGGTTTGGGTGCGCTGCACTTCATTTTAAATCTTCCATTTTATAAACTCAATAAAATGGATGCTTTGTAGCTAATTATATATAAAAATAATCTCAACAATTATATGACCACATGGCAAATGGCATTAACTTTTAGGTGCATCGCACCGTGATTTTTCAAGACAAATAATAATTATGTGGTTATAAGGTGCAGCGCACTGCAATATTTTCCGCTTTTAAAAAAGTTGAAAAAAGATCTTCAGCTGAAGGGCTGGCGGATAGCAGTGGATATCCTTTTGCATCCGGAGGAGCAAAAGATAGAAACGTATAGCCGCAACAAATGTTGAGTAATGTTGTTACTGTCCACAACCCCAAAGATTTTAAGTGCTAACGTTATTACACAAACAACATTCCATCGCCCATATTAGTGCGTGGCGTACGTTTTAAATGTTTGTAAGCTTTTTCTGTAGCCTCTCTTCCCCTTGCTGTTCGCATAATAAATCCTTCTTTTATTAAAAAAGGTTCGTACACTTCTTCAAGTGTTCCGGGCTCTTCGCCCACCGCAGTTGCAATGGTAGTAATACCAACCGGGCCACCTTTAAACTTATCAATGATAGTGCTTAAAATTCTGTTGTCCATTTCATCGAGCCCATAAGCATCTACATTCAATGCATTTAAAGCATGCTCAGTAATATTCATGTCAATAACGCCGTTGCCAAGCACCTGTGCAAAATCTCTCACTCTGCGTAACAGTCCATTTGCAATACGAGGCGTACCTCGACTTCTGCCCGCAATTTCTGCTGCAGCATCGCTTGTTATTTTTGTACTTAAAATACCTGAACTGCGCAGTAAAATATTTGTTAGTGTTACAGCATCATAATATTCCAGCCGGCTTTTTATACCAAAACGAGAAAGCAATGGCGCCGTTAGCAAACCGCTTCGTGTAGTAGCACCAATCAGTGTAAATGGATTTATATCTATTTGTATACTTCTTGCAGCTGGTCCACTATCAATCATAATATCGATCCTATAATCTTCCATGGCCGCATACAAATACTCCTCCACTACATTGCTCAGGCGATGAATTTCATCTATAAAAAGTACATCGTTCGTTTCGAGATTGGTGAGTAGCCCAGCTAGATCTCCCGGCTTTTCAATTACAGGGCCACTGGTTTCTTTTATGCTTACATTTAATTCGTTTGCAACAATTCTGCTAAGGGTTGTTTTACCCAAACCCGGCGGGCCATGGAATAAAATATGATCTAACGCCTCACCACGCAGTTTCGCAGCCTTTATAAAAATACGGAGATTTTCTATAGTTTGCGGTTGCCCCGCAAAATCGGCAATTTCACTCGGTCTTATGTTGTTTTCAAATTCTTTTTCTACAGCACTCTGTTTGTTAGCATCGCTGTTTAAATTGGGATTAGCCATATTGTAAAAATAGCGAATTATAAAATCTCCTAAAAAATCATCTACCTTATACCTATCGTTAAAATACTTAATAAATTAAATTTAGCACCTAAGCCTTTTAAACCTATATATTACCAGTAATAAAAGTAGGAAACTGTATTGTAGTATTGAGATGATAAATTTGTAACACATGAAAAGAATTACCAGATATTGGATTTGCCAAATAGCAGGTTGGGGTGGCTTACTGCTACTTCAGGTAGTAATGGCTTACGAGTTTGCTCCTGAGTCTATACTTACACCAGTGTTAAAAAGAAACCTTTTTTTCTATTCGCTATTTGTAGATTTCGTATGCTTTATTGCGGTTACGCACTCTTTAAGGTTGGTGCTAAAAAAATTAAAATGGATGAGTTTTTCGCCAGAAAAAATCTTTTTCACATTTGTTGTGGGTATAGTTATTACCGCTTTATTATCGTTTTACAGTTCACAGCTTTTATTGGAAATACCAGGCACAACTTATGAGAAATTCGAAATTAAAGAGCGCAAAGAAAGAGCTGTTTTAATGGAAAAAGATAACAATGTCGCCGGAACAAACTATTATCTGTATGAAAATAATGGAATACTTGACTCATCAAAATATACGGCTGTTGTAAAAATAAAAAAAGCTACGGGTTGGTACAGAGATAAGAATAACAACTGGAAATTTGAAGAACAACGCAGAGGACGAAATTTTGGCGGCATATTCGCAAGTGTTATACTTCTTTCGATATGGCTTCTTATATATGTAGTTTGGCATTTTGTAGATAAAAACAGAAGAGACCAGCTTGATAAACTTCGCCTGGAAGGGATGGTAAAATCTTTGGAATTAAAAACAATTAAATCTCATATAAACCCTCACTTTATATTTAATGCCCTAAACAGCATTAGAGCTTTGGTTGATGAAAACCCCAATAGAGCAAGAACTGCCATTACAGAACTAAGCAACATTTTGCGCAGCAGTTTGCAGGCAGAAAAACAGGAGACTGTACCACTGCAACAGGAGCTCGATATTGTAAATGATTACTTGGCACTCGAGCATATGCGCTTTGAAGAAAGATTAAAGATATCGCTTGACATAGATGAGGATACACTTACACAACCAATACCACCAATGATGTTACAAACGCTTGTGGAAAATGGAATAAAGCATGGTATTAGCAGGCACGAAAAGGGAGGCGTTATCCAAATATCTTCTCACTTTGTAGATAACCACCATGAACTTATAGTGAAAAATACTGGATGTTTAAAAACAGCAGAAATTAAAAACTCTGTAGGCTTTGGCATTAAAAGTACACATGAAAGATTAAAATTATTGTATAACCGAAAAGCACATTTCGAAATAAAAAATATTGACAACAACATGGTAGAATCAAAAATAACAATGCCTGTTGCTGACATTCTATAAAAATAAAACTTACTAATTATGTACAAAGCAATAATTATAGATGACGAAAGACTTGCCAGAAACGAATTGAAAAAACTCTTAAATGATTTTGCAGAAATTGAAATTATTGGGGAAGCGGCAAATGCAAAAGAGGGAATAGAGAAGATAGAAAGTTTAATGCCTGATTTAATTTTTCTTGACATACAAATGCCTGGTAAAACTGGTTTTGACATGCTGCTGGAATTGGACAGAGCTCCACATGTAATATTTACAACCGCTTACGATGAATTTGCCTTAAAAGCATTTGAAGTAAATGCGCTGGATTATTTGATGAAGCCGGTGGAGCCAAAAAGGCTTGCTGACGCCTTGCATAAATTACAACTTGCAGAAGAGAAAGAAATATCAACCTCTATAGGTGGCGTAAATAGAGGCATTTTAAGAGAAAGCGACCAAGTTTTTGTGAAAGATGGCGAACGTTGCTGGTTTGTAAAACTATCTGAGGTAAGGCTTTTTGAAAGTGTTGGAAATTATGCTAAAGTATTTTTCGGTACAAACAAACCGCTTATTTTAAAGTCGCTGAATGCACTGGAAGAAAGGCTTGATGAGAAGGTGTTTTTTAGGGCAAACAGAAAACACATTATCAACTTAAGAATGATTGAAAAAGTTGAAACTTTTTTTAATGGTGGCTTACTCATTGACATAAAAGGCGGAGAAAAAATTGAAGTAAGCAGGAGGCAGGCTGTGAGATTTAAAGAAATGATGAGTTTATAAAGCCCCGTAAATTCACCAAAAAAGAACGTTTGACTTTCATAATAAATAAGATTTCTTTTTGACAAAGTTTATAAAATAATATGAAGAAAATATTTGTGCTTATTCCCTTTCTTGTTGTTGCTATATGTTCGTTTGCGCAGCAAGCAGATAAAATTATTAACGCAGCAGAAGTTTTACGCATTGAAACTTTTCTTGCCGCTGATGAATTGAAAGGCAGGAGACCTGGTACGCCTGAAATGGAAAAGGCTGCAGACTTTATTGCCAATGAATTTAAAAAGGCTGGTTTAAAAAATTTAGATGGACTCACGGGTTACAAACAAAACTTCACTAACGTGCGCAGTAGATTTTTAAATGCAAATGCTACCATTGATGCAGATAAAATTGACGAGAATAATATTATAGCTGTAACTACAGACTCAATTATAAAAATAAATGAAACCTCTGGCTACAAGAAACTTATTATAGGTAACTCAGATAATTTTTTACAACGTGCAGAAGAAATAATAAATGCAAAAAGCAACCAATTGGTATTGGTAAATAGTTTCTTTATAAATGATTTTAAAAAATTACGACGCTTTAAAAGAGACGGAGTAAAAACTAATTTTTCGGTCATATTTGTCTTGACAAATAACACCGCAGATAAATACGATATCGAAATAAAACACAAATTAACATCCACTAGTTATAGTAATGTTGTTGCAGTATTACCCGGCAAAAGTAGAAAGAATGAAATGGTAGTTTTTTCGGGGCATTACGATCATTTAGGTATTGGCAAACCCAATGCAGCAGGAGATTCTATTTACAATGGCGCAAATGATGATGCAGCAGGAACAACAGCGGTAATGATGCTTGCAAACTATTTTGCAAAGCTAAAAAACAACGAACGCACAATTGTTTTTGTAGCATTTACAGCAGAAGAAACCGGAGGCTTTGGTTCGCAATATTTTTCCAGGCAACTTGATGCAGATAAGGTTGTAGCCATGTTTAATTTAGAGATGATAGGCACAGAAAGTAAATGGGGTAAAAACAGTGCTTACATAACTGGTTACGAAAAATCTGACTTCGGAAAGATTCTACAAAATAATTTATCAGGATCAGCTTTTCGTTTTGAGCCGGATCCATATCCAAAAGAAAATTTATTTTATAGAAGTGATAATGCAACGCTTGCTGCACTAGGTGTACCGGCGCACACAATATCTACTTCAAAAATGGATAACGAGCCTACTTACCACAAACAAACAGATGATATTGC
>JBBRPX010000002.1:0-68210 GCA_038227505.1 Chitinophagales bacterium | reverse complement strand
TTTTAAAAAACCATTTTTTTATATTTTATTAGGGCGGGGAAGACAAACTCCTTATCTTTACACCGCGAAGTAGAGCAGCGGTAGCTCGTCGGGCTCATAACCCGAAGGTCACTGGTTCGATCCCGGTCTTCGCAACTAAAATTGAGGCTCGGCAAATGCCGGGTCTTTTTTTTATATGTTGTTGATAGATTTTGATAACATGATTACCTCCTCCATCTCAATTGCTTGTTTGTGGTAATCATTAATTTAAATACCATAATAAATGAAAGCAGGTTTCGTAAATATTTTTGGCAAGCCCAACGCAGGTAAAAGTACTTTGCTAAATGCATTTATGGGTGAAAAAATGGCCATTGTTTCTCACAAAGTTCAAACAACGAGGCATCGTATAAAAGCAATTTTATCAGCAGAAGGTTATCAGATTATTTTTTCTGATACACCGGGAATTATCGACCCTAAATACAAATTGCACGAAAAAATGATGCAGGCTGTTAAAGGAAGTTTGGAAGATGCCGATGTAGCTTTGCTAATTGCTGATGCCGGCGAAGACCCGGCAGAAAGCCACGATATTTTCCAAAAACTAAAATTAAAAGCGCCGGTTATTGTTGTTTTGAATAAAACAGATTCGGTGAGAGATGCTGCAAAAATTGAAACTGTAAAAACCTTTTTTGCAGAACAACCTTATTGCAAAGAAGTGGTATTAATTTCGGCACTTAAGAAAAAAGGAATTGATGAATTATTGCAAAGGGTTTTATCTTATCTACCCGAAGGTCATCCATTTTACGAAGGGGATGATTTAAGTGATATGCCCGTTAAGTTTTTTGTCGGGGAATTGATAAGAGAAAAAATATTTGAAATGTACCACGAAGAGCTTCCTTATCATACTGCTGTGGTGGTGCAGGAATACAAAGAGAAAACTACACTCACAAAAATTAGGGCGGAAATAATTGTGCAGCGGGAAACACAAAAGGGAATTATACTTGGTGAGGGCGGCAGCATGATTAAAAAACTGGGGACAGCTGCAAGGCAGGATATTGAAGCATTTATCGACAACAAAGTATTCTTAGAATTGTATGTAAAAGTGCGCCCGAAGTGGAGAGACAATGAGTTGTATTTAAAAGAGTATGGGTATTGAGCAATGGGCAGTTGGCAGTTGCAGTGGCGTAAATTTGAGTCGGCTAGGTATTGAAATTTAGAAATTCGATCTATGGGTAGTTATAAAGACTTGTTGGTTTTTCAAAAAGCTTATTCGTTAGCGATGGATATTTTTGAAGTTTCAAAATCATTTCCAAAAGAGGAGAAGTATAGCTTGATCGATCAGATTAAAAGAAGTTCAAGGTCTGTTTGTGCAAATTTTGGTGAGGCGTACAGAAGAAGAAAATACTCTGCTCACTTTTTAAGCAAGCTAGCAGATTGTGATGCAGAAAATACGGAAACAGAAATATGGATTCAGTTTTGTTTTGACTGCAATTATATAGATCAAATTAAATTGCGGGACCTTCTCGCCAAAAGCGCGGAAGTAGGCAGATTGCTAGGACACATGTTAAGTTATCCCGAAAAATATTTATAGAAATAAACGGCAACTGCTCTTTGCAAACTGCAAATTGCCAACTGCTATTAAAATAAAAATTTAAAAATTAAAATAGTGTTGTTGCTTTTTGCAGATTGCAAACTGCCAACTGCCAACTGAAAATTATGTCATTCACAGTAGCAATAACAGGTCGCCCAAATGTAGGCAAGAGTACGTTTTTTAATAGAATGCTCGAGGAGCGTAAAGCCATTGTAGACGATGTGAGTGGTGTAACTAGGGATCGTCAATATGGCGTTGCCGAGTGGACTGGCCGTACTTTTAATGTAATTGATACTGGTGGTTTTGTAGTGGGAAGCGATGATGTGTTTGAAAGAGAAATTCGCAAGCAGGTTCACATTGCAATTGACGAAGCCAATGTGATCATTTTTATGGTTGATGCCGCGGCAGGTATTACTAATCTTGATGAGAGCATGGCAGATTTATTACGCCGAAGCACCAAACCGGTTTTTCTTGTTGTAAATAAGGTAGATAACCATACAAGAATGATGGAGGCGAGCGAATTTTATAGCCTTGGTTTTGAGCATATATTTTTCTTGTCATCAATAAGTGGAAGTGGCACCGGCGAATTGTTAGATGCAATTGTGGAGTTAATGCCCGATGAAAGTGACTCTGTGCCTGATGAAAACGAAATACCAAAATTTGCTATTATTGGTCAGCCGAACGTGGGTAAATCCAGTTTGCTTAATGCACTAATAGGGCAGGAGCGTACCATAGTGAGCGATGTTGCCGGTACTACCAGAGATACCATTCACACTCATTACAACATGTTCAACAAAGAATTTGTGTTGATAGATACTGCCGGTATACGTCGTAAAAATAAAGTGAATGAAGATATTGAATTTTACTCTGTTATACGTGCTATTAAAGCAATGGACGAAGCCAATGTTTGTATGATAATGATTGATGCTGAAAAAGGAATAACTGCACAGGATCTTTCGATCTTTTCCATGGCAGTAAAAAAAGGAAAAGGAATTGTGGTGCTTGTAAATAAATGGGATCTGGTAGAAAAGGAAACCAACACTGCAAGAGATTATGAAAAAGATTTAAAGCAACGTTTGGCACCATTTTCCGACGTGCCAATTCTGTTTATTTCTGTAACCGAAAAGCAACGTTTACTAAAAAGTATTGAAGCTGCTTTAATGGTGTTTGAAAATAGGCAGCGGAAAGTTGCTACCAGTAAATTGAATGAGGTCATGTTGAAAGCTATCGAGCAATTTCATCCACCAGTTGTTCGAGGCAATGCGGTTAAAATAAAATATGTAACACAGCTTCCAACTTTTGCACCAACGTTTGCATTTTTCTGCAACTATCCTGACGATGTAAAATTGCCTTATCAAAATTATCTAGAAAATAAATTGAGAGAAAATTTCGACTTTACAGGCGTGCCCGTGCGGTTATTTTTTAGGAAGAAATAAGCTCTGGGAGATTTATTGAAATTACTTTTTGCTGTTAGCAAACATTGTAGCATTGTTATTGCATAACAAGCTAAAACAATTAAACATGAAGAAAATATTACTAGTTGCCATTGTAGCAACAATCTTTACAGCTTGTGACAATCAGAACACAACTACCACCACCACTGTAAGTACCGATTCATCTGCTAGAGCAAATGATAAACTATCAACAGATGGAAACATGATGATGAAAGATGGTAAAATGATGATCATCAAAGGGGGGCTGCCGGAGGTTATGACGCAGTCTGTAACGCTAAACAATGGCACAATAGTAATGACAAACGGCGAAGTAAGAATGAAAGATGGTACAACTGTTATGCTTACTGAAGGGGCTACAATACAAGGCAACGGTAGCATGATGGACAAAGAAGGAAATATTATGCAAACCATTGATCGTGCCGGAGATAAAATTCAGCAAGGTGCAGATAAGCTTAAAGAAGGTGCGGTAAATTTAAAGGAAGGCGCTGCTAAATTATTGGATAAAGCAGGCAATAAAATGAAAGAAGGAGCAGATAATATGAAGAAAAAACCTTAATGTTTATTTTATATTTTGGATAAAGAATTGAGTTGAGCTAAATTATATTATAGGTTGTCGGGTTAATAGTTAACAAATAATATAGCTGCAAAACTGTGGAGATCTTTTTGATTTTTCTATATACGGGTAACGGCTACAAATCAAAAAAAGCTCATTGCTGATGGCAATGAGCTTTTTAATACTTTAAAAGCTGTTAAGCAACTGCTTCAACTATTTCATCCATACTAATAGCACTGTGACTTTCATCGTAAACGCATTTGCCATCTTTAATTATTAGAATTTGTGGCGAGGCATGTTGCACATCAAAGTCGTCAGCTATTTTAGCTGAAATATCTCTGTGAGCAATAAGATCAAGATAATTAAAATCGATTCCCTGTGGTTCTTCTGCTCGCTCCAAACGGCTTTTTGCCATACTACTGATCGAGCATCTAGTGCTGTGTTTAAAAATAACTTGTGGCTTTTCCGCAGAACGCTTGGTTATTTCTTCTAGGCCTTTTTCATTCGTAAATTCTTTCCAGTTCATTTATTTATTTTTAATGTATAATTCCTTGGTTATTTGGACAGCCTACTTTCCGGCTGCTTCCGCAACTTGTTACAAAGATTGCCAAAGCAAAAAGCATAACAAATGCTAATAATATTTTTTTCATAATAACTATTTATAAAATTCAAAGATAATTTATTCCTTTAAACGAACTTAATCATCATTTATTATTAGCATATACTTAAGTTTTATTCAAAGATGTATATTGCACTAGTAAAAAAACTTCTTACATAAACTTTAACTATGCTACAACTTACGAGGCCAATAGCCTTTATAGATCTTGAGACTACAGGAGTAAACCTTACGAATGATAGAATTGTCGAATTAGCCATTGTAAAAATAATGCCTGATGGCAGCAGAATAGCCAAGCGCCGATTGATAAATCCACAAATGTTGATACCACAGGTAACGACCGATATACATGGAATAACGGACGAAATGGTGAAAGACGCACCTACCTTTAAACAGATTTCAAATGAAATAAGACAATTTTTAGAAAACTGCGATTTAGGTGGTTATAATAGTAACCGTTTTGACATACCAATGCTAATGGAGGAGTTTTTAAGAGCAGGTGTTGACGTTGATTTAAGCGATAGAAGAATGGTGGATGTTCAGCATATTTTCTATACGATGCAACCACGGACACTGTCAGCGGCTTATCAGTTTTTTTGCGAAAAAGAATTGGTTGATGCCCATAGCGCTGAAGCAGATATAAATGCAACAATAGAGGTGTTGGAAGCACAGTTAAAAAAGTATGAAAAACTTGGATCAACAGTCGATTCAGTTCTTGGCGTTATAGGTGAAGATAAAATTGTTGACTATGCTCGTAGGTTCAGCTTTGATGCAAAAGGGAACGAAGTCTTTAATTTTGGTAAATACAAAGGAATGCCCGTTTCAGATGTGCTAAAAAAAGAACCTCAGTACTATGACTGGATGATGAAAGGAGAATTTCCGATGCATACAAAGAAAAAACTAACTGAGTTGTTTAACAGAACACTTTTAAAGAAACAAATTCTGTAAAATTTAATAGATAAGTTTACGTATTATCAATTAATTTTGAGTCAAATATCCCCAATTTTTTGAATAAAATAGTTATTATACCAACTTACAATGAACGTGAAAACATTGAAACAATCATTACCGCGGTAATGAATCTCCAAAATGATTTTCATGTATTGATTGTAGATGATGGTTCACCAGATGGAACGGCAGAAATTGTAAACGCTCTAACGCAACAATTTTCGGGACGGTTATTCATGGAAGAAAGAAGGGGGAAACTTGGTTTGGGAACCGCATATATTCATGGCTTTAAATGGGCCTTGAAAAAAAAGTATGAGTACATTTTTGAAATGGATGCCGATTTTTCTCATAATCCCCAAGACTTAGAAAAACTCTACCAGGCCGCTTTTAATGGTGCTGATGTAGCAATAGGTTCACGATATGTAAAAGATGGTGCTGTAGAAAACTGGCCTTTGGACCGCATTGCTCTTTCAAGAGGCGCTTCGCTTTACACACGAATTATTACGTTTATGCCCATAAAAGATCCAACAGCGGGTTTTGTTTGCTACAAAGCAAATGTATTAAGCACAATAAATTTAGATGCAATAACCTTTGTTGGTTATGCTTTTCAGATAGAAATGAAATTTGCGGCCTGGAAACTTGGTTTTAAAATAGAAGAAGTGCCCATCACTTTTAAAGACAGAAAACTTGGTGCAAGCAAAATGAACAAAGGCATAATTAAGGAAGGAATTTTTGGCGTTTTAAATTTAAAATGGCAGAGTATTTTTAAAGACTACAGACGTAACATAGTTACAAAGCAAGTTTCAGGAAATGTTTTTTTAGATCAGTCAATTGCTACAAAATCCAATTGATTACTTATTAAACGCCGGGTGAAACTGTTGTAAAGTAGTTCTTAGAAATTCACGGTCAAGGTGTGTATAAATTTCGGTAGTTGTAATGCTTTCATGACCAAGCATCTCCTGCACAGCACGCAAATCAGCTCCTCCTTCTACCAAGTGTGTTGCAAAAGAATGTCGAAAAGTATGAGGGGAAATATTCTTTGTAATACCAGCCTTTTTTGCAAGTTCTTTTAGCATCAAAAATATCATAACCCTCGAAAGTTTTGAACCTCTTCGGTTTAAAAAAAGAATATCTTCCTGCCCAACTTTTATTGGTATTTTATTACGTACGGTATTTTTATAGATGCCTATAAACTTAATGGCATCGCTTCCAATTGGCACAAGGCGCTCCTTATCTCCTTTGCCGGTAACTTTAATATAGCCAGCATCCATAAATAAATTACTGATTTTTAAATTTACCAATTCACTTACCCTTAAGCCACAGCTGTATAGGCTTTCAAAAATTGCTCTGTTTCTTTCACCTTCTGGCTTACTTAAATCTATGGCGCCAATAATTTTTTCTATTTCTTCAAAAGCAAGTGTGTCAGGCAGTTTTCGAATATTTTTCGGTGCTTCTAACAATGTTGCAGGATCAATGGTCACAATTTCTTCCAGCAAACAATATTTGAAAAAACTTTTAATGCCCGAAATAATCCTAGCTTGAGATGCGTGTTGCATCCCTAGCACATTTACATACTTTGTAAACTTTTCAAGATCCTTTAGTTCAACATCTGTAATTTTTTGTTGGGCGTTTGTAATGGCTAAAAAATCGGTAAGGTGTTTTACGTCGTGCAAATATGCCTGTACAGAATTTTCTGATAATGATTTTTCAAGCTGCAGCCAAGCCTTATAGCCCTTCTTATATACTTCCCACATATCTTTTATTTCTTTTTATTTTTAGTGATGATACAATTTAATTAAACATTATTTTCGTTTAACAATTATTTTCATTTCAAGCTCAATCATGTTTCCTGTAAATCTTAAAGCATTTAAAAAAAAGTTATTAGTAAATCGAAGTTTTTTTCGAAGATTTATTAATAAAATCGAAAAAAATCCACCGATTGATATTGATAAACTTACACCAATAATTGATGCTGAAGTTTGGCAGGAAGTTGACTGTTTATCATGTGCAAACTGTTGCAAGGTAATGACGCCAACCTTTACAGAAAAAGATTTAAAAAGAATCTCCAAACATTTTGGGCAAACTGTTGACTCGTTTAAAAAACAGTGGCTGAGAAAAGAACGAAATGGCGATTGGGTAAACGTTACACAGCCCTGTCAGTTCTTAAATATGAAAACAAATATGTGTAGTATCTATTCAGTTAGGCCAGAAGACTGTGCAGGTTTCCCTCATATAAAAAAGAGAAAATTTGAAGACTACGCACATGTACACAAACAAAATATTGACTATTGTCCCGCCACTTATAAAATGGTAGAAAAACTAATCGAAAAAACTTCCACTTCAGACCCAAAACCTTTAGCGTAAATCAATTTACAAATACACGTCTTCAATTAGAAAATATTCCACAGGTAAATCTTTTACCATTGTTATTGAAAGCACATCAAACTGTATTCGCTGCCATTGCGGATGTTGAAATAAAAATTCTTCAGATGCATTTATTAGGTTACGAATTTTCTTTTCACTTACCTTATCCTCAGGGTTTCCAAACTTTAAAGTAGTTACTGCTTTAACTTCAATAAAATGAAGAATATTATTGTAGCTGGCAATTATATCTACCTCTAAATTTTTATGACGCCAATTTTTATGCAAGATCGTGTAGCCTTTCTCCTCAAACCAAATAGCAGCAAGTGCTTCACCTTTTTTTCCTGTGTCGTTATGTGAAGCCATTTAAATAAATTTATTGGGGGCTTTGAGCAGAAATTATTAATTAAACTTTTGTTGGGGCTATTCGTTACAATCTTTTTTTCGTTCCTCAAAAAAGTATTTTCACTTCTATCCCCAGCCCTTCAGCAGAAAATATTTTTTCAACTTTTATGGAAGTATATGAGTGCTACAATAGCTTATTAATTGATGCGGGTTCTCGTTCATATTCAAAGTCAATTTCTAAGTTTTTTCCATCTGCTGCTGCAGTAGCCAATTCATCACATCTATTATTATACTCGTTATCTGCATGACCTTTCACCCACACAATATTGATCGAAAAATATTTAGCTAATGCATGATATTTTTTCCAAAGGTCAGGGTTCTTCTTACCACCTTTAAAATTAGTTTTCATCCAGGTATTTAACCAACCTTTGTTTATGCTGTTTACTACATATTGGCTGTCAGAATAAATAGTTACAGGGATTTCTCTGTTTGAAATACTTTCCAACCCGGCAATAATTGCCCATAATTCCATTCTGTTATTGGTAGTATGTTTAAAACCTTTCGACAATTCTTTTTTGTGATTGCCATATATCAGTACCACGCCATAGCCGCCCGGGCCGGGGTTTCCACGTGCCGCACCATCAGTATATAAAGTTATTGTAATCATTTTTTTTTAACCACTAAGGCATTAAGTTTGAAAAGTTTCACAAAGTTTAATAAGTAAATTTTCTTTGTGACACTTATCTTTTTTTTGTGTCTTCGTGGTTCATTTTTTTAAACCTGAAAAACACCCACTTTAAACTCCGCAATATCAGGATTATGATTTGCTGCGGCAATTCCTTCGCTAATTACTTTTCTCGTATCTGCCGGATCTATAATGGCATCTACCCACAACCTTGATGCGGCATACTGTGCTTTTGTTTGTGATAGATATTTATTGGTTATTTTATCAAGTATAGCCTTTTCTTCTTCTGCTGATACTTCCTGTCCCTTTGCTTTCATACCTGCAACCTGTATTTGCAACATTGTTTTAGCTGCTTGTTCGCCACCCATCACTGCAATTTTTGCACCTGGCCATGCATAAATAAATCGTGGGTCGTAGGCTTTGCCACACATGGCATAATTGCCTGCTCCGTATGAGTTTCCGGTAATGATCGTTATTTTTGGAACAACAGAATTTGCAACAGCATTCACCAGTTTTGCACCATCTTTTATGATACCGCTGTGCTCGCTTCTGCTACCCACCATAAAACCGGTTACATCCTGTAAAAATACCAACGGAATTTTTTTCTGATTACAATTCATAATAAAACGTGCAGCTTTGTCTGCACTATCATTATAAATAACGCCGCCCAATTGCATTTCTCCTTTCTTGCTTTTTACAATGAGGCGCTGGTTTGCTACAATGCCTACTGCCCATCCATCAATACGAGCATATCCGCATACAATTGTTTTGCCATAATCCTGTTTAAATTCATCAAAGCTATCGGCATCTACAATGCTGTTAATTACATTTAATACATCATAAGGCTTGCTGTTATCTGCTGCGAGAATACCATAAATTTCAGCTGAGTTCTTTGACGGTTTCATAGATTCAATTCTATCAAACCCGGCATTTTTTGGTTTACCTAATTTGCTGATGATTCTTTTAACCCTATCCAAACCTTCTTCTTCGGTTTTAAACTTATAATCTGCAATACCACTAAGTTCATTATGGGTAGCAGCCCCGCCAAGGGTTTCCGCATCTGCATCTTCGCCAATGGCAGCTTTTACCAAATATGGTCCTGCTAAAAATATAGAACCCGCACCTTCTACCATTAAGGTTTCATCGCTCATAATAGGTAAGTATGCTCCGCCGGCCACACATGCACCCGTAACAGCTGCAATCTGTGTAATACCCATGGCACTCATCTTTGCATTGTTGCGAAATATTCTACCAAAATGTTCTTTATCGGGAAAAATTTCATCCTGCATTGGTAGAAAAACACCAGCACTGTCTACTATATAAATAACGGGTAAATGGTTTTCCATGGCAATCTCCTGCATGCGTAAATTCTTCTTACCGGTAATGGGAAACCATGCGCCGGCTTTTACAGTTTGGTCGTTAGCCACAATTACACATTGCCTGCCGCTTACATAACCAATTCCGCTAACAGTGCCACCTGCAGGGCAACCGCCATATTCTTCGTACATACCAAAACCTGCAAAAGCACCGATTTCTATAAAGGGTTTATCTGCATCGCACAGATAAGCAATGCGCTCACGGGCAACGAGTTTATTTTTTTCTTTTTGTTTTTGTATTGCTTTTTTTCCACCACCCTCATATATTTTTTCTAGCTGCTTTTTTACTGTGCCCCAGGCAAGTTTTTGTTCGTCTTCGTTTTTATTAAATTGAATATCCATTGATCTTTTTTATGTGCGGCAATTTAGGTAATAGTATTGAGTAGTTAGTATAGAGTATTGAGATATAGTATTAATTTGTAGATATTGGTTCGTAGTAAAGTATACTGCTTTAAATGAAATGTTTTCTGTTATCAAATCTTATCTTCGCAGCCAACCAAGTTGCATAATTAAAGCTAAATATTTGGCTGAAGATGAAATGTGCGACGCCACTGAAGTTACTTATAGCTACTTCTTTGCCCGGCTAATAAAAAGAAGAAATATTAATAATCACAATACGGAAATTAAGTATTGAGCATAACGATTTATCTCTATACTAAATACCTGATACTACAATGAGTAAAGAACTTACAAAACGGGCCGACAATTATTCTGAATGGTACAATGAATTAGTGGTAAAAAGCCAGTTGGCAGATCATTCTGCCGTACGTGGTTGCATGGTTATAAAGCCCTACGGATATGCGCTGTGGGAAAATATGCGTGACCAGCTAGATAAAATGTTTAAGGATACCGGGCATGTAAATGCTTACTTTCCATTGTTTGTACCCAAAAGTTTATTTGAAGCCGAAGAAACCAATGCAGAAGGTTTTGCAAAAGAATGTGCCGTAGTAACGCATTACCGTTTGAAGGCCGATCCGAATAATAAGGGAAAATTAATTGTAGATCCTGAAGCAAAACTGGAAGAAGAATTGGTAGTGCGCCCAACAAGTGAAGCCATTATTTGGAACACGTACAAAGGTTGGATACAATCGTACAGAGATTTACCATTACTAATAAATCAGTGGGCAAATGTGGTGCGCTGGGAAATGCGGACACGTTTATTTTTACGTACCGCAGAGTTTTTATGGCAGGAAGGTCACACTGCCCATGCCACCAAAGAAGAGGCAATTGAAGAGACGGTGAAAATGGTAAATGTATATGCAGATTTTGTGGAGGAATACATGGCAGTGCCGGTTATAAAAGGTGTAAAATCTGCAAGTGAACGTTTTGCCGGTGCAGAAGATACGTATTGCATAGAAGCGCTGATGCAGGATGGTAAAGCATTACAAGCGGGCACTTCACATTTTCTTGGGCAAAATTTTGCGAAAGCTTTTGATGTAAAGTTTAGTGATAAAAATAATAAGCTGGAATATGTATGGGCAACGAGCTGGGGGGTTTCTACAAGATTAATTGGTGCATTGATAATGGCGCACAGTGATGACCAGGGGTTGGTGATGCCGCCAAAAATTGCACCTATTCAAGTGGTTATTATTCCTATTTACAAAGGGGAGGAAAGCAACGCGGTAATTGATGGAAAAGCGAATGCCATGATGAGCACTCTGAAAGCTATGGGCATACGAGTGAAATATGATGACAGTGATAACGCCAGACCTGGATGGAAATTTGCAGAATATGAATTAAAAGGAGTGCCAATTCGTGTAGCACTCGGCATGAGAGATCTGGAAAATAATGTGGTAGAAGTGGCAAGAAGAGATACTAAAGAGAAAATGACTATTTCTTTGGATGGCATTGCAGATTACCTTAAAAATTTGCTGGAAGAAATTCAGCAAAATATTTATAACCGTGCGCTTACCTTTAGAAATGAAAATATTACGGAAGCAAATTCCTTTGACGAAATGATAAAATTGCTGGATGAAAAAGGAGGATTTATTTCTGCGCATTGGGACGGAACAGCTGAGACGGAGGAAAAAATTAAAGAACAAACCAAAGCTACTATAAGGTGTATTCCTTTAAACAATAAACAGGAAGATGGTATTTGTGTTTTGAGCGGAAAACCAAGCAAGGAGCGGGTTTTGTTTGCAAGGGCATATTAAAACTACGAATTACGAATGTTGAATTACAGATAAATTATGCAGGTGTATTTTTTAAATATTATAAGATATCTGGAAGAAAGAGAACTACCGTGCTTGTTCAAAAAATATTTTAATATTGATTGTCCTGGTTGTGGGTTTCAGAGGAGTATTATTGAATTGTTGAAAGGACAAATTACCAAGAGCTTTGTGCTGTTTCCCACTTTTTTTACACTGGTGCTGTTTTTTGTTTGTTTCTTTCTAAACAATAAATATGAAAGGGTAGGTATGAAAAAATTCTTAAACGTCGGTATAGTATTAATTTTTACCATTTTCACCATATCTTACCTAAATAAACTTTTATAATTAAACTCATGGTAGAGCAACAAAATTTATTAACGTCCAATTTTAATCAAGCACCGACACTTCCGAATGCTACTACAGTGTTAGTTTTGGGCATTATATCAATAGTAAGTTCTTTCTGTTATGGGTTAGGCCTTATATTGGGAATAATAGCTTTGGTGATGGCAAACAAAGACCGAAAATTGATTGCGGAAAACCCCGAAGGTTATAGTACTTCGAGCATAAGCAGTTTAAAAGCAGGTAGAATATGTTCAATTATTGGAATCTCAATAAGTGCTTTGTTTTTGATAATAATTGTGCTTTATCTTATATTTTTTATGCCAATGATAATGGATGCAGTAAGGAAGGGTGGAAAGTATTAATAAGTGGCCCAATACTTTATTTTTAGTTGTAAAGAGTTTTCGTTCCGTCAATTGCTATGTCCATTTACTTTTCAAAACATTATTCTTTTGTAGCCAGATAATTATAATCCTCAAGTAATTTTTCAAGGAAGTCTATCGATGAAAGCCGGCTTTCGATTTTTAAAACTTCTTTTATTTTATATTCTATACGCATACAAATGTCATGGTTGTGGTTTTTGCGTGCCTGCGTTAATACAGTTTTTATTGTATTGATATCATTATCAGATAGCCTCATTACCTCAGGGAAAACTGGCTTATAATTATCACTGTTCACTTGAATAAAAATGGTGTCGTTAATTGACATAAACGTTTTTGCATCAACAACAACAGTGCCTGCAGCCAAATCTCCCAATCGTTGGCTCCTTTTTGTAACTAAGATTAAAATTACTACTGCAACTCCAAAAAAACCAGTATACATTGTGTACATAATCAGTGCTATTGAAGATGCATAAATGTACCCAAACAAAAACGGCCATTCAAAAAATTTGGTTATCCATCTTAAAATAAATTGCCCAAAAGTCGGTTCTCCACCTTCGAGACTAATGACTCTTATTCGCATTATTTTTTTGCCAATCGTTTGCCCATTTAACAATAGCTCGGTAAGCAAAGAATAGAAAAGCATTGGTAAAGAAATAATTAAAATATCGATGCCCGTGCTTTTTTCTGTATCAAGGTTAAATTCTTCGTACAACAAATGTTTCATGCTAAAAAGGTAAATAGCAAGCAAGGCAAAATCAATTAAATATGCTACAAGTCTTTTATGAAATGGAGCCACTTCAAAATCTAGACCCACATTAAATGCAGTATTTATTTGTACAGTTGGCATCGTTTGCAATTTACAGCCAAGTGTACATATTCTTAATAAAAGGATATTTTTTTATGAAAAAAAAAAGCAGGAAATTGTATTAATAATAATGATACTAAATAAGCAGGATTTTTTATGAGGGAGGCAATGTTTATTAAGAAGAATGCAGACAAGTGGAAGGCTTACCAGCAGGAGGATCCGATCGATCCTGATGAAGCGTCTGAACGTTTTATAACATTAATGGACGATCTCGCTTATGCTAAAACTTTTTATCCTAAAAGTAAAGCGACCAAATGGATCAATGGTCTTGCAGCAGGTGTTTATCAAAATATTTATCGAAATAAGAAAGAAAAATATTCCAGGGTCTTTACCTTTTGGAAATATGAACTGCCACTTATCATACAAAAACATCACCGTACCTTTTTATTCACAACGATAATTTTTGTTTTATTTGTAGCGTTAGGTGTGTTTGCTTCTCGGCAAGACCCTGAGTTTATTCGGGGTATTTTGGGTGATAATTATGTAAGAATGACGGAAGACAATATTGCAAAAGGGGATCCATTTGGCGTGTACAAAGACGATAATCCTTTTAACATGTTTGTGCGCATTGCTTTCAATAATATTAAGGTTGCCTTTATTACTTTCATGGGAGGTTTTACAGGAGGGTTACTTACATTTTACTTATTATGGAATAACGGGATCATGCTCGGCAGTTTTCAGTATTTCTTTTTTGCAAATGGTTTGGGTGTTCAATCAATTCTTGTAATATGGATACATGGAACTATTGAAATATCTTCTATCATCATTGCAGGAGCGGCAGGGTTTATTTTGGCAAATGGCATACTTTTCCCGGGCACCTATACCCGATTGGAGTCTTTTAAAAGAAATGCAAAAGATGCAGCAAAAATTTTAATTTGTTTAATACCTTTTTTTATAGGAGCTGCGTTTTTAGAAAGTTACATTACACATTTAATGAGTGATACTTATGATAAAGCACCGGGTAGAATGCCATCATGGATGAGTATTTTAATTTTAGGGTTATCATTTTTATTAATCACCTTGTATTTTATTGCTTGGCCCATCATCTTACACAGAAAAGGATTTTTTATTAAAAAAGACGGTATCGTTTCTCGGCTGCAACAAAACGATGCGTAAAACACTTGCATTATTTTTGTTGTTATTTTTATATGGGGCGTTTGTACAAGCGCAAAATACTACTGTGCCTAAAATAATGGATGATTCTACATCTTTATTAAACAGTAATGACGACGAAAATGCAAATTCATCTGGGTTTGCAAAAGATGTACTTTCAGATACAACTATAAATTTTTCAGATTTCTCTATCAAGAGCGACTCCATTACAGCTTTAAAACAAAAAAAAGAATACGGTTGGATTAATAATATTGATAGCTTTTTGTTAGCTCAGAAAAAGGATGATAGCACGCAATCTAAAATAGAAATAAAGAAAAATAGCGGAAGTTCTTTTTTAAGCAATTTATTTAACTCAGGAATTTTGCAGGTATTAATGTGGATTTTAGCAGCGGCCCTGGTACTGTTTATTGTATATAAACTTTTTTTAAGTGAAGGTGTTTTTGGAAGGCGATCAGCCAAAGCAGCCATTAACGTAGAAACTGATGACGATGATACTAGGCTGGCTAAAGATTATGAAGAACTTTTAAGAAAAGCTTATGGCGAAGGCAACTGGCGATTTGCGATGCGATTTTTATTTTTAAAAACGTTGCAAAAGCTCAACGAAAATGAAATGATACACTATGCTGTTGATAAAACCAATAGTGCTTACGTAAAAGAATTAACTGCAGCCAGAAAGGGGGATTTTACATCTCTTGCGCTTTATTATGAATATGTTTGGTATGGAAAGGCAGCAATAGATAAGACCGTTTTTGATGTTATTGAAAATAAATTCAACAACTTTTTAAATAAAATATAACTTGATAAAAGGCTTTTTAAATATCGTTTGTTCGTTGCTGGTTATAAGTTTAGCTGCATGCCAGACCGACAACAAAAAAAAGCCCGATTTAAGAGAAAGTTTTTCCTATAGAGATCCAAGACCATTTGGTACATCTGTAGCATATAGTGTTCTAAAGAAAATGTACGGAAATGAAAAATTAGAAGTAAATAAAAAAACATTTGCAGATAACTATGGGTGGGATTATGATACCGCATCTTTATATATTAACATCAGCCGAAATTATTATGTTACAGATAGAGATGCTGAATCACTTATGGCATTTATTTATAAAGGAAATACAGCATTTATATCTGCGTCAAACTACGATACTATATTAATGAATAAATTGTATTGTAAACAAAATACGCCTGCATTCTTTCAGGATAAAGGTATAGCTTCTTTAAAAAATACGGCTGTTCGTTTTAATGATAAACTTGCTTTGTATGATGAAAAATACAGCTATTATTATTTTCCGTTTGTAAACTATTTTTCTGAAATTAACAACTCATATGCGAGAATTGTAGGGTACAATGATGAGGGGAACCCTAATTTTTTTGTTTTTATGTGGGGTAAGGGCAGAATTTATTTTCACAACGAGCCAAGGGCACTAAGCAATTATTTTTTGCTTACAAAAAATAATTATTTATACCTGCAGCAGATTTTACAAATGATGCCTAAAAAGCCCGAAAATGTTTATTGGGATAGTTATTACAGCAACAAAAATTTTGCTCCGAATAGTAACAGCGGAAATTCTACCATTGGCACTTTAATGAAATATCCTCCATTAGCTAAAGCATTTTTTATAGCTGTAAGCTTGTTAATACTTTATATTTTTTTTAATAGCAAACGGAGGCAACGTATTATACCTGTTATTAAAAAAACAGAAAATACAAGTATTGCATTTGCTGAAGCTATTGCCGGTTTATATTTTAATAAGAAAGACAATAAGATCATTGCTGAAAAAATAATTACCTATTTAAATGAATATATACGTACAAAATTATTTGTAAGTGCCAATGTTAATGATGTTGGATATGCAGACATGTTGAGTAGAAAAAGTGGTGTGGAATCTACTACAATAAATGAGTTGGTGATTGTAATAAAATCAATACAAAAAAGTGAAAGGGTAACTGATCAGCAGTTGCTTCAACTAAATGAATTAACCGAAAAGTTTTTTAAAATTTAATACAATGGAAGATATTTTTTTTCAGGAAAGTAGCCCTGTTACTGAGTTAAACAGAAAGTTAAATGAAATAAGAGCAGAAATTGCCAAAGTGATAGTAGGGCAAGAACTGGTGGTAGACCTTTTGCTGATAGGCCTTTTATGTGATGGGCATTTATTGTTAGAAGGTGTACCCGGAGTGGCCAAAACATTGGCTTCAAAATTATTAGCTCGCATAATAGATGTAAATTTCTCTCGCCTGCAGTTTACGCCCGACCTTATGCCCGGAGACGTTGTAGGAACATCTGTATTTAACCCAAAAGAAGGGGTGTTTTATTTTAAACCTGGACCTATATTCAGTAATATTGTTTTAATAGATGAGATAAACCGATCCCCGGCAAAAACACAGTCCTCACTTTTTGAAGTAATGGAAGAAAGGCAGGTTACGGTAGATGGGATGTCTCACGCCATGCAATATCCATTTATTGTTTTAGCTACCCAAAACCCAATTGAACAGGAAGGAACTTATAGACTGCCCGAGGCACAACTTGACAGGTTTCTTTTTAAAATAAATATTGGTTACCCCACCCTTGCCGAAGAAATTTTAATTCTTACACAACAACAGGGTAAAACACAAAATCAGTTGTTGCAATTTGTTAATAAAATTTTATCCGCCAGCGACGTTGCTAAATACAGAGAGGTAGTACAAAATATAAATATTGAAGCTAAACTTATTGAATACATAGCAACCATTGTACATGAAACAAGGAGTAATTCATCTCTTTATTTAGGAGCATCTACTAGGGCCTCATTGGCAATTTTAAAATCTTCAAAAGCAACCGCAGCTTTAAACGGAAGAGATTTTGTGATACCGGAAGATATACAGGCAATGGCACCACATGTATTGCGCCACCGCATTATGCTTACGCCCGAAAAAGAAATGGAGGGAATTACTCCCGATGAATTAATTGAAAATATTTTAAAGGGAATAGAAATACCAAGATAGATGAATGCAGGGAAAAAATATATTGGGGATTTATTTGTAACGCAACGTTTTTATGTTGTTATGGGGAGTTGTGTCGTTGCCTATATTTTTTCGTTTCTTTTTAGTACATTTTATGGTATTGTAAATTTAGTTTTTTTAGTAACCTGCATTTTATTTTTGGTAGATTATATATTTTTATTTGTTGTGTTTAAGCCACCGGTTGCTAAAAGGCTTGTGGCTGAAAGATTGAGCAATGGCGACGTAAGCAATGTGCGCATTGTTATTTCAAACAAAATGCCCTTTATGATTCAGTTACAGGTTATAGATGAAGTGCCTTTTCAACTTCAGGAGAGAAGTATGAAGATTTTTAGAAAGTTACCGGCAAAAAAAACTATTGAAATAAAGTACTCTTTAAAAGCCTTTGAAAGAGGGAATTACGATTTTGGCAACATCATCATCTATTTTCAATCAAGGCTTGGTTTATTGCAAAAAAGAGAAATTACGAAAGCAATTGAAACAGTAAAAGTTTATCCTTCGTTTATCAATCTTGGCAAGTACCAGCTAATGGCTCAGGCTACTACCAGTGACCAAGGCAGCAAACGAATGCGCAAAATAGGGCAGAGCATGGAGTTTGAGCAAATTAAAGATTACGTTGGTGGAGACGACATCAGAACCATTAATTGGAAAGCTACTGCACGAAAAGGGACTTTGATGGTTAACAATTATACTGATGAAAAATCGCAACAGGTATATTGTATTATAGACAAAGGTAGGTTGATGAAAATGCCGTTTTATGGCCTTAGCTTATTAGATTATGCTATTAATGCCACGCTTGCACTTACTAATATTTGTCTGCAAAAGCAGGATAAGATTGGCCTTATCAGTTTTTCGAACAAAATGGGGAGTTTGGTTGCCGCTGATAGAAAGCCCATACAAAGAGAGAATATTATGCAGGTTTTGTATAGAGAGCGTACGTCATTTTTAGAAAGTGACTATGAAATGCTGTATATGCAAATACGAAATAAAATAAAGCAACGCAGCTTGCTTGTTTTGTTCACCAATTTTGAATCTTTAAACGGGCTTCAAAGGCAGCTCACTTACTTACGTTCCATAGCAAAACACCATTTATTATTGGTTGTGTTTTTTGAAAATACGGAGTTAACAAAGTTGTCAGTAGCAAGGGCAAAAAACGTGGAAGATGTTTATGTTAAAACTATTGCTGATAAACTGTCGTACGAAAAGCGACTTGTTGTAAAGGAATTACTTAAATATGGTATTTTATCAATTATAAGTTCCCCGCAAAACCTTACGGTAAATACCATAAACAAATACCTTGAATTAAAGGCAAAGCAAGTTTTGTAGAACTAATCCCGTATTCTTATTTTAATTATTTTCGCAAAAAATTACTTTGGCTAAAGGATCATATTTTGCAAAACATATTGCGCAGCAGGAGAAGGGAGAAGTGGCGCTAGAAAGAATACAATTACCGAAGGTTTTAATCAGCGAAGGGGCAAAAAAACAATTTGAAGAAGGTAAGGTTATTCTGATAGATAAGCCTTTGCATTGGACTTCTTTTGATGTTGTAAGAAAAATAAGAAGTACTTTAAAAATTAAGAAAGTTGGTCATGCAGGTACATTGGACCCACTGGCAACCGGCCTTTTAATAGTTTGCACAGGGAAGTTTACAAAAAAAATAAATGAATACATGGCACAGGTAAAAGAATATACCGGCACATTTACTATAGGTGCTACTACACCCACTTATGACAAGGAAAGTACACCCGAAAATTTTAAACCTTACGCTCATATAACCCAAGAAGAAATTAATATTTCAACCCAAAAATTTCTTGGGGAAATACAGCAATACCCACCTATTTATTCTGCAATAAAAAAAGATGGTGTTGCATTATATGAATTGGCAAGAAGGGGGGAAGATGTTGAATTAAAAGTAAGAACAGTTAAAATAGATGAATTTGAAATTACCGATATACAATTACCGATTGTAAGTTTTAGGGTACTTTGCGGCACTGGCACTTACATTCGCAGCCTTGCACACGACATGGGTTTAGTATTGGGATGTGGCGCTTATTTGAGCGAACTGCGTCGTACTAAAATCGGTGATATGAATGTGGACGATGCAAAAACCATGGAAGCATTTATGGCATATGTAGCTGAAATTTCAATTTAAATATAATTTAAAAAGGATAGTTTATTCCAATTGTAAAATTAAAATTCTCGTACCTCCATTGTCGGAAAGATTTCGAAAATATTTTTTGGAATGCATCTTTAAACCCAATCGGTGGTGCTTTCCAGCCATTGTTTACATCGCTGCTTTCTGGTCGTTTAAAACGGAAACTAAAATCGGTTCGTAAAATGAGGTAGGAAAAATCAATTCTAAAACCATAGCCAGCAGATAAACCTAACTGCCTGTATAAATTTTTAAGTTCAAATTTTGTAAGATCGGAAACGCCACCGCTTTTGGTATCACGAAGATTCCAAATATTTCCAATATCTATAAATGCGGCACCTTTAAGGCTAATTAAATCAGGCACGATGCGTGCAATATCATGCCGGAATTCTATGTTGGTTTCTAATTGCATATCTCCTGTACGGTCATTAAAAATATTGGGAGAAGTTGCACTGTAAGGAATTAATTTTTGAGCGCCTCGACCAATACCTCTCACAGGCCAACCTCTCATACTATTACTTCCGCCACCATAAAACTGTTTAAAAAATGGCAATGCTGTATCCTTAAAAAGAGGGATACCGATACCTGCAAAAGCTCTAAAAGCAATGGCAGTCTTAGCTTTAGCTACTGTGTATTTATACTCAGCATCAAATTTTATATATTTTCTTTTAAATTTTTTTACAATTGGTAATAATCCTAATGGCGATAAGCCCGACTCTTCTATATTGAATTTAAAATTTCTTTCTTTTGATAAACTTAAAGGATGGTAGGTGTTGCGAAAGACACTCAAATAACTAAAAGCAGTCCCAATTGTAAAAGATGTATTGTAAGAATATCGTAAAAAAGGATTTTGATTAAGGAGGTCGGTAAATGTTCTTGACTCGTTGTACAAGTAACTGAAATTGGTATTTAATAAACGAAAAACGTAGTTTCTATTCTTTTTATCTATGCCAGTAAAACCTGCATTTAAATTGACGGTCTGCAAGCTGAAAAGATTCAGTCTGTTATTATAAGCAAATCCTGAATTAATGAAAGACTCACCACTTTTTAAATGAAATAATTTCATTATTTGTGGCGAAAGGCCTGGCTTTAAAACTGTATTGTTATAACTTATTTCATTAGAGAATATGATGTTGTTTGAATTGCTTCGGCTCGCCTTGTTAAGTTCAACCCCAAGCCTTAAATTATGAGTCATGCTAATGGCTTGTTTGGCGATATTTTTATTTTTTAAAGAAAAGTTTGCGGACACTCCAAAGAGATTTCCACCAAGTGCAGCACTGGTATTGCTTGACGAGGAATAACTTGCTTCTAAAGAATTTTCAAATAAGAATTTGCGTGCAGTAATAAGTTCAATTATAAGATCTATTTTATTTACCCCGTCAAGATTTTCAACAACACGAATGTTTATACTTTTCCATACGCCAAGTTTTGTGAGGTTGCTGATTGTTTGAAAATATTCTCTTTGACTATATAAATTCCCGGGCCGAATTGTTATATTTCTTGCCAACAAAGATGTTTTAAATAGTCTTTCGTGGTATCGTAATATAAAATTCTTTGTACTCCTTTGATTAATGTTTGAGGTATCATTTATAATATCCTCAATTCGGTAGTCACTTAAAATGTAAATTTTGTTGATGGAGTATTTGTTCAATTTTGTAGAGTCTTCTGGCAGATTTAAATCTAAGGCGAGTTTTACGGTCGGCGAATCTTTTTTAAGTTGCGCTTCATTTAAAAGTCGTAATTGTTCAAATGGATCATTGCTAATATTGGTAAGAGAGGCAATAGAACTATCTCCACGCATTCTTAATTCCGCAGCGGTAAATTTATAATAACCATTATTTCTAAAACTATCTACAAGTCTTGCTATTTCTGCAAGCACAGCAACTTTTGTAACAGGTGTATTTTGTACAATATATGTTTCCTTTGTAGATTCAAGTGCAATTTTTTGCAGGTCATCTTTTTTTAATCTATACCTTAAAGTATCTATCAGGGTTGGTTTGCCTGCAACAACTTTATATTTCACGCTCACTTTTCGGTTAACAGTATCTTGTGTATAACTTGCTTTAGCATTATAATAACCTAAATGATACATGGAAGTTTGCATGTTGAAAGCTGATAAAGCAGAATAGCCTGTATCGTAAATAACCGGTTTTTTTATAATGTGCAGAACAAAGAAAGCATCTCTTACATTTACTTTGCTGCTGTCGTCTAACTGGTTGTTGAGGCGTAGTATTACTGACTGGCGTTCTATTTTATTAAAATTACCCCCAACGAGTTCAATAGAATTAGCTACTAAATAGGGGTTATTCTTAGGTGCTTTTCTAATAATTGTACAAGAAGAAATTAATACTAAAAGAAAAACTATATTTTTAATGCTAAAAGCGTTCATTAGGATTTAAGTGCAAAAACTGCAAAAATTTCAATATGATAAATAAATCAACAGTCAAATATATCCAAAGTTTGCAGCACAAAAAATTTAGGGATGAGCATGAAGCTTTTATTGCTGAAGGACCTAAAGTAGTTTTAGAATTATTGCAGCATAATATATTTGATTGTGAATATATTTTTTGCAATACCGTGGGCTTTAAAGACCTCTCTGACAAATTCAAAAAACAGTACCAAGAAAAGGTTATTGAGATAAAAGAATTTGAACTGGAAAAAATTTCTGCTTTATCTACAGCAAATAATATATTGGGGGTATTTAAAAAAAGATCTGTTTTTAACAGCATCAACATTAGCAACAAGCTTACATTGTTTTTAGATGATATTCAGGACCCAGGTAACCTAGGCACGATAATAAGAACTGCCGACTGGTTTGGAATACAGACAATATTTTGCAGCTATGCAACTGTAGATTGCTATAACCCAAAAGTGGTGCAAAGTACCATGGCAAGCTTGGGCCGAGTAAATATTTGTTATGGAAACCTTGTTGATGAATTGGGAAAGCATCAAAAAATAAAAAAATATGCTGCTGTGTTGGCGGGCAAAAAATTGTCAACTTTCGGCAAAATTGAAGAAGGGATTTTAATTATTGGAAATGAATCGAAGGGAATTTCTGCACCCGTTTTAGAATTGATAGATGAAAAAATAACTATACCAAAAATTGGAGAAGCAGAATCGTTAAACGCTGCTGTTGCTGCCGGCATTATTTTATATTCAATTACGAATTAGTTCTATCTAAATGTTATTGCTTTTACAGGCTGTACCTTTTTTACAAGATAAGTGGGAATGATCAGCGTGGCCATGCATATTACCAACGTAAATAAATCTACAGCTACAATTTGTTTCCAATCAATATCAGCCTGCGCTACAGACATATAGTAAGACTCTTCATTTAATTTTATAAATCCTGTTTTTTGTTGCAGTACGCATATACCCAAGCCGAGTAATGTTCCCCCAATAATCCCTAGTAACGCAATACCTGATGTATTTATTAAAAATATTTTTTGAATATCCCAGTCAGTTGCACCGGTGGCTTTTAAAATGCCCGTCATGGCAGTTCGCTCCAATGCTAGAATTATTAAGCAGGTTACCAGGTTTACAGCTGCTACAATAATCATTATCACCAATAAAATATTTTTCAACTGCCCTTGTAGATTAAGCCAGTCGAAAATTTGCGGGTAAATTTCTCTTATGCTTTTACTGTACCAGGTATCTGGCAACTCAGCATACATTTTTTTTGAAATACTATCTGTTTGTTTGTAGTCCTTTAAAAGAACTTCATACCCTCCGATTTGTGTAGGCTCCCAGGCATTGAGTCTTCTAATGAGATTTAAATCACACAACGCAAAGTTTTTATCATATTCTTCAATGCCAATTTTATAAATACCCGCAATTTTTAATTTACGTTGGGTTTTTGTTCCATCTGGTCTAAAAAAATAAACCATTAAACTGTCGTCCACGGTAAGTTTCAATTGGTTTGCTGTATAGTTACTTATGTTTATTTGCTTGCTGTAGTTGCTGTCAGAAAATGAGATCCATTTTCCTTTTAATAAAAAAGGTTGAAGCCTTTTAAAATTATATTTTTCATCAATACCTTTCAACAGCACGCTTTCTATATCAGTACCATATTTAAGTATGGCAGATTTAGTGGCATATTTTTCTACAGATAAAACTTCGGGTATTTTCTTTAAATAATTTTCTACGGTATCATTAGCATAAATAGGATATTCCTCTGCATTGCCAACCCTGTCTTCAATATTTTGCTGCACTCTTACATGACCCCAAAAATTAAAAACCTTTGTGCTTATCACTCTTTGAAAACCATTTACAAAACTCAGTGCTACAATCATCACTGCAACGCTAAGTATAGTGGCCGCAGCTGCCAGCCCGATAATGAACCTGCTAAAAGTTTTCTGTTTAACAGATGCTAATCTTTTGGCAATGAAGTAAGAAACGTTCAAATCGGAAATTTTTTGTTGTACCTTCAAAAATAAATAATTAATGCTGTAAATGAGTTTTAAAGAATTTTTCATTTGTTTTTCATTTCTGCTGTTAGGTTCAAAAATATGGGCGCAGGAGCCGGATAAAATTTATAAACCTAACATTGCAACTCCTCAATTATTTCAATACGGTAACCAGTTACAATTGCCAGTTTATACATTAAAAAGTGGGGATAGATTTCAGCTGGAGTTCGATGACCTAGAGGGAAATTTTAAGAGTTATTATTACACCTACCAATTATGTGATTACAATTGGATACCGGTGAATCTCTCACCTTTTGATTATATAAAAGGTTTTACACAAAACAGAATTACAACTTATCGTTACTCGTCAATTGCACTTACAAGGTATACCCATTACCAAGTAATTTTACCCGAACAAAATTCGTTGCCTATTCGATCGGGTAATTATATCGTAAAGGTTTTTTTAGATGGAGATACTTCAAAATTAGCTTTTACTAAAAGATTGTTGGTGGTTGAAAATAAAGCGTCCATTGCTGCGTCAGTAGTGCAGTTGTTGAGTGCACAAAATTTTACAACCTACCAAAAAGTAAGGTTTACAGTGACAACATCAGATATAAATGCCTTTAGTGCAGCCCAACAAATTAAAGTAGTTGTATTGCAAAACAACCGGTGGGATAATGCCCAAAAAGATATTTCACCAACTTTTGTGAGAGGCAATGTGCTTGATTATAGCAATGAAAATATTGCGCAGTTCCCTGGTGGAAAAGAATGGCGATGGCTTGATTTAAGAAGCTTTAGGCTACAAAGTGATAGGATTGACCATGCAGATTATGGAAAAACTTACACAAATATGTACGTAATTCCAGATGTTGACAGGAGTGCACAACGTTATGTTTATTACCCAGATTACAACAGCAGTTTTAATATTGTTACTTACGAAAGCATAAATCCTTTTTGGCAGGGAGATTATGCAACAGTTAAATTTAGTTTTGCCGCCGCCGGAGGGAAACCATTTAATGGAAAAAATATTTATTTAGCAGGCCAGTTTACTGGTTTTGAGGTAGGTGATAAATATAAAATGCGATTTAACGAAACAAACGGGTTGTATGAAACATCTGTTTTTATGAAGCAAGGATATTATGCTTACACGTACTTACTTGAAGATGAAAATGGAGTAGACAACACAAACCTGCTGGAAGGCAATTACTGGGAAACTGAAAATAATTACACTGTGCTTGTTTATTATAAAAGTTTTAGTGATAGGACAGACCAACTTATAAGTGTTGGTGAAATAAATTCCAGGAGGGATAGACCTGGGTTGCGGTTTTAATAAAATCATTTTAAATGTATTGCTGCTTTTATTAAATGGAACTTTTACAAAATTTTTTAGCTTACATAAAAAACGAAAATCTTTTTAGCAAAGATGATCACCTGCTAATTGCCGTTAGTGGAGGTGCAGATTCATCTGTTCTTTGCGCTTTGTGTAAGGTCGCGGGATTTAATTTCTCTTTGGCACATTGCAATTTTAAATTGCGAGGAACAGAAAGTGATCGTGATGAATTGTTCGTTAAAAAGTTAAGTGAACAGTTAGGTACGCAACTTTTTTTAAAAACATTCGATACCGAATCTGAGGCTAAATCAAATAGAACTTCTATTGAAGAAACTGCTCGTAACCTACGCTATGATTGGTTTAGGCAATTATTGGTAGCAAGTAAAATGACAGAAAATCCCTTTTCATTTTTGCTTACCGCACACCACGCTGATGATAATGTAGAGACCGTAATGATGAATTTTTTTAGAGGTACCGGTATTAAAGGGCTTCGAGGAATTCAACCAAAACAGCAGCAAATTATTCGTCCTTTGTTATTTGCAAAGCGTAAAGATATTGAGGAATATGCGCAAATAAATAGCGTGGAATATATTACTGACAGCTCTAACGCAAGCAACGATTACACAAGGAATTTATTTAGAAATGAAATACTGCCAACGATAGAAAAAATATATCCTGAAGCTTTGAACAATGTATTGAAGAATATTGAGCGCTTTGCAGCCGTTGAATATTTATATGAAGCAAGTATTGAACAAATTAAAGAGAAATTAATTGAAAGGAAAGGAGGGGAAATTCATATTCCTATTTTAAAATTATTAAAAATAAAACCGCTTCAAACTGTTATTTATGAAATAATAAAAGATGCCGGTTTTACAGCGTTACAGGTTAATGAAGTTGAAAAACTTTTACACAGCGAATCTGGTAAATATATAAAGTCAACTTCTCATATCATTTTAGTCAACCGAAAATGGTTGATTATTTCGCCGAGTAAAGCTTCTTCATTAATAGAAAATATTGCAATTGAAGAAGGTGTAAATGCTGTTTTATTTGAGGAAGGGGAATTAAAATTAATAAATTGCGGCATTCCTGAAACGTTCGTAGGCGATGCAAACACTGCACATATCGATATTGCAAATCTTAGTTATCCTTTGTTACTTCGCAAATGGAAAACAGGAGATTATTTTTACCCGCTTGGTATGACGAAAAAGAAAAAATTGAGCCGTTTTTTTACCGATCAAAAGCTATCTCTTTTGCAAAAAGCAAACTGCTGGGTATTGGAGTCTAATAAAAAAATAGTTTGGGTAATTGGTTATAGGATAGATGATAGATTTAAAATTACCTCGAGTTCAAAACAAATTCTAAAACTGAGCTTAATTCGTTAGACCCAAATACACTAAACTTTTTTATGTCTTCTAAAATATACGGAAAAAGTTCAGGCCTAATAACTGCTATCAAAACAATGGTAAATGCAAATCCAAAAACGGAGCCCCACAAATGTGCATCATGGTTAACATTGTCTTGGTTTTTTTTTGCCCATGTAAATGCAATAGATAACATATAAAACTGCGTAAACGGTGGCGGATATCTTTATAGCTCCATATAATAAAATGCTGTTCCAAGGGCTGAAAATGATACTTGAAAAAATTACTGCAGACACTGCGCCGGAGGCACCTAATGATCGGTAATCTGTGTCGTTGTTGTGTTTTAAATAACTTGGAATATCTGCAGCTATTAATCCAAAAAAATAAAGAGCGAGGTATGCATACATTCCTCCAAGCCCACCTGCAGAAAATATTATTTCAACACTTCCACCAAAAAAATAAAGCGTAAACATGTTAAAGAAGAGATGAATCCAGTCTGCATGTAAAAAACCTGATGTAATAAAGCGGTAATATTCCTTGTTTCGCTTTTCATAATATGGCCAACCAATTGTTTTACCCAAAAAATTATTATTTGAAAAACCAATCATCGAAAAAATAACGTTTGCAGCGATTAGGAGAAGCGTTACAGGGTATTTTGAAAAATCCATTCTTATTTTTTTTGCCAAAGCTAAGTCAAAAAATTATCCAAAGTTTTGTTAACATAAACAGATTGTATTTAAAAATTATGTGCTGGTATGCTTTTTGAAAATTGGCAACTAAACTTAAAACAAATAATATGAAAGCACTTAAACTTTTTTCTCTACTAGTAATAGTACTTGCTTTTGCAAGTTGCGACGCAGTGAGACAAGCCACTAATACAACTGGCGGCGCTATATTTTCTTTAAACGGAAAGTGGCAGCTTACAAGTAACAATCCTGAAAATACTTTGTTGAACAGTGTTGTTTCAGTTTCTATTTTTTCTTCAGAAGGTAAGTTGACTTTCCTAAGCAACAACACCCAATGCTACAGAGAAAATGATATTAAATGGAAAAGCATAAAGTCAGACAAGGCAGGTGGTTATACTATCGATAACTTATTAAGCAATTGTAATTCAGGTGCACTTAATTACCGGCCGGCAACTATCACTGTAATTTCTAATAGCGAAATTAGGATTAGCGGTAAAAATGCTGCCGGTCAGGATAATTCGCAAACGTGGTCAAGAATTAATTAAATGAAAAATAATATGTCGATAAAAGCAGTCATAATTAATTTATGGCTGCTTTTGCGTTTTATGCATGATGGTATTTTTCGTTTCTCATTATAGAGCATGCCCTATAAACCTGCTCAGCCAATATTAACCGAACCAACTGATGAGGAAATACCAGTGCTGATAAGCTCCATTTAAAATTTGCTCTTTTAATAATTGAATCTGATACCCCGTAAGCGCCACCAATTAAGAAGATTAGATTTCTAACACTTTCCACAGTACGCTGTTCAATAAACTTGCTAAAAGCTTCACTTGTAAGGTTTTTTCCACGTTCATCAAGTAAAACAACATAATCTTCTTTGTTAATTAAGGCACATAAAATTTCGCCTTCTTTTATTTTAAGCATTGTAGGTTCCATAATTCCGGCATTTTTAGGCATCGGAACAACGGTCCATTCAACATTAAAATAGTTAGAAATTCTTTTTGTAAACAGTTCTACACCTTCCTTTACAAAACTATCATGAGTTTTTCCTACGCTCAAAAATTGTATTTTCATAATGTGTATTATTTTTCCCTTCGCATCAAAAGAAGAAAAGGGCTTAACATTTGATACTTTGTAATTTGAAATAAAATTTCACATAAACTAATTAATAGCGTCCATTAAATAACAAATTTGAAAAAGATTTTACCCATTTTATTAAAAGTGTCTTTAGCAATTGTTTTGCTAATAATAATATTGTATGCCGGTGCCTTTTTTTATGTAAAAGCCAATAAGGCAAAAATAATAAAACAGATAACAGAAAATGTAAGTAATAAACTTAATGGTAAATTGACTATAGGCGATGCTGATGTAAGCTTATTTAAAAATTTCCCAAGAATTGCTGTTGTTTTAAATGATGTATCACTTACTGACAGTATGTTTGAGCATCACCACCATGCTTTTTTTGCAGCAAAAGATGCTTTTGTCAACTTAAATATTATCAAATTAATAAAAAAAGAAGATGCGTTAACGGGATTAGTATTGCGCAATGCCAACATTTATTTTTATACCGATACCAGCGGATACAGTAATACATACCTTTTAAAAAGTAAGAAAGATCCGTCTGGCGGGCCTAAGAAAACAGAGAATGATATTTCAATAAAAAATATTTTACTGCAAAATGTGCGATTCATTCTGGATGACCGTAAAAGAGAAAAATTGCACGATTTTGATGTTAAAAAAATAGCTTTAAAATTAAATGATAACGACAGCATATTGAACATAAATACTGAAGCCGATCTTTTTATAAATAGCATGGCATTTAATATACCAAGAGGAACTTTTTTAAAAGGCTCATCTTTCTCCGGCGATTTTAATTTGAAATATGGGAAAACAAGCCAGGTACTTAGTTTTGATAGTATAGACGTCAGCATTGCCGGAAAGCCTTTTAACCTTTCAGGAAAGTTTGATTTGGGGGATAAAAATCCCGCATTTTCTCTAAATATTTACGCTCCTAAAATATTATATGAGGATGCTAAAAAATTGTTACCCGCAAGGATAGCAACGTCATTAGCTATGGTTAGTTTGAATAAGCCAATCACAGCACTTGCGAAATTAAGAGGGCCGTTGCAAGGTGGTGAACCCTATATTTATGCAGAATGGAAGGTTGAAAATGCAGATATGGTAACCCAATTTATAGATTTTGAAGAGGCAAGTTTTACAGGGTTTTTTAGTAACGAGGTTGTAATTGGTCAACCAAGGTATGATCCTAATTCAGTAATAAGTATAAGTAATTTAAAAGCAAATTGGCGTGGTCTACCTGTAACTTCAAATAAAATTGAAATATTAAACCTTTCTATTCCTATTCTTACGTGTGATCTTCGTTCATCTTTTAATTTGACTGAATTAAATGATGTTATTCCAATAAGTTCTATTCAACTGTTAGCGGGTAATGCGGATGTGTTACTTAATTATAAAGGGCCCATCGAAAAAAACAACAATACCAATTCGTTTCTTAATGGCAGTGTATCTTTTAAAAATGGAACAATGCTATATGCGCCTAGAAATGTGGAATTAAAAGCTGTAAATGGTGCGCTCGTTTTTAAAAATTCCGATGTTTTTATTCAGAATTTACAATGCAATATTCTTAACAACAAAATTGTAATGAATGGTACTGCTAAAAATGTGCTTACATTAATAAATACAGAACCTAACAGAGTAAAAATTGATTACAATGTTTTTTCTCCCGATCTTAATTTGGGTGCTTTCACTTATTTATTGAAAAAGAAAACTGGTGCAGTAAAAAAAGTAAGCAGTAGCAAGAAAAGTTTTGGAGATATGGCTGTTAAGATTGATGATATTTTGGAAAAGAGCACTATAGATCTTTCATTAACTGCACCTGTTTTAAGGTACAGAAAATTTTTAGCAAATAACGCAAATGCAAGTATCACCTTGTTACAAGATAGATACATCATAAACAATGTAAGCATGCAAGCAACAGGAGGGAGCATGAATATAAAGGGACAATTGCTAAATAATGCCAATGCATATCATACAGCAAGTATTAATGCAGACGTGAATAGTGTGGATGTAAAAAAATTATTTGCATCTTTTAATAATTTTGGACAGGATGGGATAGGTGCAGATAATTTAGAGGGCCAGTTAACGGCCAAAGTAAATACTGAATTAAAAATAAATGACGATGGTGAAGTCCTCCCATCTTCAGTAAATGGTGCTGTAAGTTTTTCTTTAAAGAACGGAGCATTAAATAATTTTGAGCCTATTAAAAAAATTCAAAATTTCATTTTTAAAAAGCGTGATTTCGACAATATTACTTTTGCAGAATTGAAAGATAACCTAACAATAAAAAACGGAGATATTAAATTAAATAGGATGGAGATACAATCATCTGTTTTAACACTGTTTGTAGAAGGTATTTATAGCAAAAAAGCGGGATCTGATTTAAGTATACAAATTCCGCTTAATAACCTTAAAAAAAGAGATGAAGATTATAATCCCGTAAATATTGGTACAAAAGCAAAGGTTGGTAGAAGTATATTTTTAAGGGGGAAAACAGGCAGTGATGGAAACGTAAATTTTAAACTTGATTTATTTAATAAATTTCAGAAAGAAAAAAAGGAAAAAGCAGACGCTCAAACCGTTCAATAATTTTTAAATTATTTCTCACCTGCCTGTCCCTTATATCTTGCAATTATATTATTTGCTTCAATTAATTTTAGCTTTAACTCATATAAGGCGGGCTCTCCTTTTGCAAGTAAAGCTTCCGTTTCTTCATTGCTTTTTTGCATCAACAAAATGTCATTGTCCATTACTCTGATAAGATCTTCAGCAGCTTTTAATTTTATTTTTGTTGTGAGCAATGCGCCGTCAGCATTTTGTAACAAAGAATGGTTTTCTTTTTGTGCATTTTCCTTTATTAGTTTTTCGCTTTCTAATAGTCCTTTTAAACTTTTATTTTCTTTCTTTATTTTTTGAATGTTGATTAATTGTACAATCCATGCAACAATAAAACCTACTACAAACCCTATAATGATATATATATATAATGACATTTAAAGTAAAATTTAAATTTTTATTCCAATGCTTTTATTAATAATCATGTATGAAAGCATATCATAGCAAAACTATTGAAAAATCATTTAAATACAGGTGAAGGAATTAACTATGCCAAGCTGCCTTACTTAGATGTGTTGAGTTTGATTCAGCTTTCGATAATGTCAACTAAAATTTACTTTCTTTATCCAAATCGATTTAAGCAGTAACGCAGTCATCGTTTAGATGAAAACTTTTTTGCAAAGTACAGGCCCTATCCAATTGCAGTTTGGGGGCTGCGCAGTTTTTTGTAAATAATTATTAGCCAAATTTTTTTTGGTGTTTTCAGAACCGATTTAGTTCCTACGTTATGTAAATGAATTTTAACCATATTATTTTTGAGGCTCCACTCAATATTTTTTTCTTATTTAAAGAATCCTTCAGGCATGTAAAAAAAATTGGTTACAAACAAAAAAGACCCATCGTTTGAGATGGATCTTTAAAAAATTAATTTTTTTATTTTCTGACATTTTCTTCAGCGACCGTCATGATTATTTCTTCATTACTACCAGATAGTTTAATAGCGCCATTTACATCTTGTTCTCTATTCTGTTTATGATAAGGTGAAGGTCACAATTATTTTACTGCCAATAGATCTACAAATTCTATTACGGGATCTTTTGCCAAAAGCTCGGCAGCATTAGCCATCAAGGCCTTTGCAATTTCTCCTTGTAAATGAGCTTTTCTGCCATCATCTGTAACGAAAGTGTCAAAAATACCAAAAGTGTTTTCATTAATTTTTAAACCGTACCATCTTATAGTATCGGGTTCTGCTTCCGTAAGTGGCAATGCGCTTTTTAAAAATGCTTCTACAGCTGCTTCTTTACCAGGCTTAGCAACTACACGTGCTAATAATGCAAATTTTTCCATGATTTTTTTATTTAAATGAATGATGAATTACAATGTTGCCATGTCTATAACAAAACGATATTTTACGTCTCCCTTTAACATGCGTTCGTAGCTTGGGTGAATGTCTTTTATGTCTATCATTTCAATGTCAGAAACAATGTTGTGTTCTGCACAATAATCGAGCATCTCTTGTGTTTCGGGTAAACCGCCTACCAACGAACCTGCCAGACTCTTTCTTCCACCAATCAAATTAAATACATGCACTGCCGCGGGTGTTGGTGGTGCACCTACGCAAATTTGCACACCATTGGTTTTTAATAACGATAAATAAGTTGCATAATCATGTTCTGCAGAAATGGTATCTACTATAAAATCAAAATAACCGGTAACAGCTTTTAATTCATCTGCATTTTTTGTAACTACAAATTTGTGTGCTCCTAATTTTTTCGCATCTTCTTCTTTGTTGGATGATGTACTAAGTACAGTAACTTCTGCACCAAACGAAACAGCAAATTTTACTGCCATATGCCCTAAACCACCAAGCCCTGCAACAGCTACTTTATGGCCTTTACCAACTTTCCAATGCCTAAGTGGTGAGTATGTTGTAATGCCGGCGCACAATAACGGAGCTACAGCATTAAGTGGTAATTTATCAGATACACTCAAAACAAAATCCTCATTTACTACAATCGACTTTGAGTAGCCACCAAAAGTTGGCGTCTTTTTATCCTGCTCTAAAGAATTGTATGTACTGGAGTTGCCATTGCTACAATACTGTTCTTGTCCCTCTTTACAATTGTCGCATGTTCTGCATGAGTCTACAAAACAACCTACGCCCACGGTATCACCCACTTTAAATTTAGAAACAGCATCACCAACACGAGTTACTTTTCCAACAATTTCGTGCCCTGGCACCATTGGAAAAATAGAATTACCCCATTCGTTTTTTATTTGATGTAGATCGCTGTGGCAAACGCCACAAAACAAAATATCGAACTCAACGTCCTTTGCGCCCGGTTCTCTTCTTTCAAATTGCCATGGAGCCAAGTCTGACCCACTATTTTGTACTGCGTAAGATTTTGTAGTTGACATATTCTGAAGTTTTAATGTTGAAACACAAACTTATCTTTTCAATGTTATAACATCAAAAAAAATACCGAAAACTTTAAGTTCCCGGTATTTTTTTCTTTATTAAGTAACATATTTAACCATTCAGCGCCCAATCGTATGTATAATTTTCTAAAGTAATATTGGCAGGCAAGGCAGTTTTTAAATAGCTATTTATAAAACCAAGCACACTGCCTTTGGCTTTCACAAAATCATCTTTGTACCAATTAAAGAGCATTGATACGGAAGCTTTATTATTTTTAGAATCTATTTTTGTAAACGATGAATTTTGTATACTCTGTTTTGTAACTAAGTCAAGTTGTGCATCTAACTTTTCAGGTCTAAATGCATAAGATTGAATGGGAGGGCAACTTTTAGCGCCACATACTAAAGCAAAGTGAATACGTGCATCGTTGAATTTTTTGCGAACAATATCGTTTTCAATATTATTTAAAGTGAGGTTTGCTCCGTTTATGACATATTGCTTTTTATCAAAAAAACCAGCAATTTCCATTGGGCCTTTGGTTGGATAATTGTTTATAATGCCTTTTATAACTAAAATGTTATAGGCATTTAAGTAAAATGCTTTTTCTTCTGATAGTGAATTAAATTTCTGCTTAGCTGCAACAAAACCAACTAGTGCATCTAAATCATTTTTATCAGCGTTAATGCTTTTATAATTTACCTTACCTGCTTTTACATTGGTAGATAAAAATTTATCAACGTGTTGAAAATAATCTTGTAAGTTTTTTACCTGTGCATGCGTATTGCTGATAATGAGTACAAAACTGCAGAAAGTAACGATGTATTTTTTCATAATATTTTTTAAACTTACTGAAATTACGCAAAGTAAATATTAATGGTTTCTAAAATTGTCAATTGTTAATGATATTTACCAGTATTATGATTCATCTTCTATTTCTTTTATATCCCAATAATGTATCACAACAAAATAATTAAACTCATTATCCCTGCTGTAAATGAGGAAAAAAGTATTGCGTTGGTGTTAAATGCTATACCTAAAGGAATTTGTACTGAAATTATTGTTGTAGATAACAATAGTACTGATGATACAGCTGCCGTTGCTAAAGCCAATGGCGCAACGGTATTATTTGAAAAAACTTCGGGTTATGGCGTAACCTGTTTAAAGGGTCTCAGCTATATAAGAGAAAGGGGTGGCTGCGATATTGTTGTTTTTCTAGATGGTGATTACAGCGATTACCCTGAAGATTTAGATCATATACTCACACCAATTATTTTTGAAAATGTTGATATGGTAATCGGTAGCAGGATAAAAGAGTTAAGAAAAGTGGGCAGTATGACTCCGCAGCAGGTTTTTGGAAATTGGCTGGCTGCCTTTTTAATTCGCATATTTTTTCGGCATCAATTTACTGACTTGGGGCCATTTAGGGCAATTAAATGGAGCGCTTTGGAAGAATTAAAAATGGAAGATAAAAATTATGGTTGGACGGTAGAGATGCAGGTGAAAGCTGTAAAACAAAAACTGATTTGTATGAACGTTCCGGTAAAATACAAAAACAGGGCAGGGGGCGAAAGTAAAGTAAGCGGAACTTTAAAAGGAAGCGTGCTTGCAGGTATTAAAATTATTAAAACTATTTTTAAATATGCCTGATGCAGATTTCAACAATAAAAATTTCGTAAAATTTTATCACGCCCTTATTGCAGTTTTTGCCATAACATTATTTGCAGGGCAATATTTTATTGAAAGAAAAGATTTTAATTATTTAGTAGGTTGGCAGCTGGTGTTACACCTTATATTTATTTCATTTTATTTTGCTAAAAAGCATATTAGCTTACAACAGTTGTTTTTTGCAGCTGTTATATTGAGAATAGGTACGGCATTTATTATGCCTTCGCTTAGTGATGATATTTATCGTTTTATATGGGATGGACAGTTAATTGTAGCCGGGCAAAATCCTTTGCTCACAACGCCTGATAATTATTTATCAGCATTGAGTACTACAAGTTCAAATTATTTATACTTCCAACATTTGCATGGCTTAATAAACCACCCACAATTTTATACTTGTTACCCACCCGTAATGCAAGGCGTTTTTACTGTTGCAGCTTTCTTAGGCGGAGGTTCAATTTTTATTAGCATTGTAATTATTAAATTAATTGTTGCAATAGCGGATTGCATAGCAGTTTACTTTATAGCAAAAATTTTACAAAAATTAAATGCTGATGTAAAGTTGGTTGTACTATATGCTCTAAACCCGCTTGTAATAATTGAGGGTGCGGGCAATGCACACTTTGAAGTAATGCAGGTTGCACTAATGGCAATAAGTATTTATTTTATCCTTAAAAATAAGCTGTTGGTTTCGGCTATTTTTTGGGGACTTGCAATTGTTACAAAATTGCTACCATTGCTGCTTTTACCACTCATTATAAGGTTGCTTGGTTTTAAAAAAGGAATAGTGTTTTCAATCGTAGCGGTTGCTGTTGCGGTAGTTTTATTTATACCATTTATTGCAACCGGTTCTATTGATGGGTTTGCAAAAAGTCTTAATCTTTATTTTCAAAATTTTGAGTTTAATGCATCTGTTTATTATTTAGCCCGGGAAGTTGGATGGTCGCTAAAAGGTTACAACTATATTAGTTTTATTGGCCCATTTTTAATGGTTATTTTTCTATCAATATATGCAGTTGTTTTTTTTTGTAAAAAGAAAATTAACTATAGATCAATTTGCTTTATACTCACTTATCATCTTGTCACTTTATTATTTTTTTGCTACTACAGTACACCCGTGGTATATGATTAACCTCTTGCCATTTGCATTAATGGCAAATAAAAAATATGCATTTGTGTGGATGGGTATTGCGTTTTTATCTTACAATGCTTATGGCAATATAAATTTTAAAGAGAACTTTTATTTAATCGCATTTGAATATTTGGTTGTGGCAGTGGCTATGTTTTACTCTTTTAAGAAAGAAAAAGCCATTGTTTAAGAGAAAATCATTTGGGAATTTTATAAACTTTATTAGCATTATTCAACCATAATCCCCAAGTTTTGCTGTAAGGATGTACATCGTTGGTAAGGCCATGTGCATCAAAAACATCCTGCTTTTTATTCTTCCATTCAAATATTCCTCCATATAAATTTTGAACGTTTGTAAAGCCCGCATCCATCAATTTCTTGGTAATCTTTTCACTTCGGTAACCAACAGAACAGTAAACCACAATTGGTTGGTTTTTATTTGTCTGCTCCAAAGAATTAATATTAAAATCTTTATAACCTACATACTTCGCATTGCTTAGGTGGCTCACATTGTATTCTTCCCACTCTCTTGCATCTAACAACAAAACAGAATTTTTTATTTTGCTTAAGCTGTCAGTACTAATTTCAGGAACATCATGCTTTAATAGTTTTTTGAGCAATAAATTGTAACTCTTACTTTTTACTTTTCTATTACTTTGGGCTATAGTTTGATTTTTACAGACAAGCAATGTTGCAAATAGAAGAAATAATATTTTAGCATTATTTATCACTCTTGTACCATTTTTTAATCGTTACTTCCACAGGTTTATTTTGAGGTGTATAATTATTGTTTGTTAATCCACCGGCATTCGCATCGTACACATGCCATTTCCATAAAAATCCTCCGGCAAACCAACTTTGGGGAATAAATTTTTTATACAAAGCCTCATATGCATTTTGTTGCGCCTGCATATTTACAGGTCCGGTATTATTAGAAAGCCAAGGTTGTTCTGCACATTTATCAATACTTCTGTAACCATATTCAGTAAACAGAATTGGCTTCTTTTTTAACTCAGTGAAAGTTTGAATATCTGTAAAATGTGGTTGCCATCCGGTAAGCAATTCATCTACGGTTGGCGTTTCAGCTTTACTTATTGGGAAGTAAGCATCTATTCCTATATAGTTCAATTTTTCCCAGCTTTTAAATTCTTTAAAACAACCCCAGTTTGCTGCATAAGTAATTTCCCCTTTATAAATTTTTTTTACAGTATCAATTAGGTTGTTCCAAAAAAGTGGACGTTCCTTTACTGCTGCGTCCATTTCGGTTCCTATGCAAAGTAAATCTGCCTTGTTTTTTTCTGCGATAATCGCATTGTGTAAAATATAACTTAAATAATTTTTTTCCCATTCATTCCATGCACTGTCTGTATCACATTTAAAATGCCCGCTGTAAACGCCACCGCCAATCCATAATTGTGGCTTTAGCATAACTTTCATGTTCGCAAAATGAGCAAGTTGTATACATGCTACAATACCTTCTTCCCGTTCGCCCCACCATTGCCTGCTTGCATTATATTGTACTGTTGTCTGCCCCTGCCTGCTAAAAGCAAAAGGTATTATTGAAACCCAGTTTGCATTAATGCGATGCATATTATTAAAACAACTGCTATCTACCGAGTTCGGGGGGGCTTCCATATTTACTCCCGAAATTAGATTTTTTCTTATTGGAAGTACTTCTGTAAAAGATGGTTTACTATTTGATACATTGCAGTTACCAAATGAAAGTAAAACAAAGACAATTAATATATAGTAATTAATTTGACTAAAGTATTTTATCATCTTTGTGCGTTGAGTTTGCTATGTAAATATAGCACTCACTTGAAATTACATTTTAATATTAACTTTTATATGCATCTTATTAAAAACTAGTGTCATCATAAAAACGTAACTCCTAACACAAAAAATAAATTATGAAATTTTCTGCAATTTTACTTTCTGCTGCTATATTATTTTCTTCTTGTTTTTCCGGTATTCCAAAAGGGAAAAATAATTCTTTCACGCATGAAGAATGGACAAAACTTTTGCAGAAGCATGTAAACAAAGCAGGTTTTGTTGACTACAAAGGTTTTATAAAAGACTCAGTAAAATTTAATGCGTATTTACAAAAGTTGAGTGATAATGCACCTGCCAATAGTTGGAGCAAAGATGAAAAGCTAGCTTACTGGATAAATGCTTACAATGCTTATACAGTAAAATTAATAACGAGTAATTATCCTGTAAAATCAATTAAAGAATTGGGCGCAGCAAATCCAATTATTTTTATTAATACAGCATGGGATAAAAAGTTTTTTAGTATCGGCAATAAAAAAATGACTTTAAATACTATAGAGTTTAAAATAATTAAAAAGCAATTTAGAGATCCACGTACTCACTTTGCAATAAACTGTGCTTCAATCAGCTGTCCAAAGTTGTTAGATGTTGCCTACGAGGCCAAAACACTAAATGCCCAGTTAGACCAAGAGGGCAAAGCTTTTTTAGCGGATACGGACAAAAACAAAGTTTCGGCAACCAATCCTAAATTATCTTCTATTTTTAAATGGTATTCTGGCGATTTTGAAAAAGGGCAGACTAAAATTGAATTTTTAAACAGGTATGCATCTCCAAAAATAAATGCAAACGCAAATCTTGATTATTTAGATTATAATTGGAACTTGAACGAACAAAAATAAGTTTGTAAGGTTTATCAATTAAGCCCGTATATAAAAAGAAACGGATATTTTTCTGAATGAATGATATCCTTTTTTTGTATCTGCTAAAAAATATTATTTATTGCTATATTGTATATAATAAGCAAACAATTTACCAATGTCTAAAAAAATAATTATTATAGGTAATGGCATTGCAGGCATAACCTGTGCAAGGCATGTACGAAAACTCAGTGATTTTGACATTACCGTTATCTCTTCTGAATCAAAATATTTTTACAGCCGCACAGCGCTCATGTACATCTATATGGGGCACATGAAGCAGGAGCATACCCAACCCTACGAAGATTTTTTTTGGCAACAGAACCGTATAAATCTACTACAGGCCCACGTTCAAAAGATCGAATCTTCCCAAAATTTAATTGTGCTTGATGATGGTGTTAAGATGGAATACGATTATTTGGTAATTGCCTCAGGAAGTAAGAGCAATAAATTTGGATGGCCCGGGCAAGATTTAAATGGGGTGCAGGGCTTATATAATTTGCAGGATCTACAAACTATGGAGCAACATACAAAAGATATTAAACGTGCAGTAGTTGTGGGCGGTGGGTTAATCGGAATTGAAACTGTAGAAATGCTGCTCAGCAGAAATATTGCAGTAAGTTTTTTAATAAGAGAGAAAAGTTTTTGGGACGGCGTTTTGCCTGCCGAAGAGAGTGAAATGATAAATAAATTAATTAAACATCATAAAGTTGATTTACAACTTGGTACAGAGTTAAAAGAAATAAAAAGTAATGATGGCAGTAAAGCAACATCAGTTATAACAAGCAAGGGAGATGAAATTGACTGTGGTTTTGTGGCGTTAACTGTTGGTGTGAGTCCAAATATTGCATTTGTAAAAGACAGTGGAATAGAAACGGATAGGGGCGTACTCGTGGATAATAATTTTAGAACCAATATTAAAAATATTTTTTCCGTTGGAGATTGTGCGCAATTTAGATCACCTTTAAGTGGGCGCAAGCCGTTGGAGCAAGTTTGGTACACCGGCAAAATGCACGGGGAAACAGCGGCAAAAAATATTGTTGGTTCAACCGCAGATTACCAGCCCGGTCATTGGTTTAACAGTGCTAAATTTTTTGATTTAGAATACCAGACTTATGGATTGGTATTAGCTCAAAAAACCGAAGAAGAAAAATGGTTTTGGTGGCAGGATAAAAACGGTGAAAAAGGCCTCCGAATTTTGTGGGATAAAAATTCCCTAGTATTTAAAGGACTCAATTCGTTTGGCATAAGAATACGACATGAGGTTTGCAACGATTGGTTAAACGAAAAAACTTCTGTAAAAACAGTAGTTCAACAATTGCGAAAAGCGAATTTTGATCCTGAATTTTTTAAAGGGTTTGAAAATGAATTTGAAGCTGCTTTCAATCATCAAAATATTTTAATAAAAAATTAAATTTTAATTTATGGAGATGGACATGTCTTTGTCGCTTGCAAACCATGCAGAAAGCAAACCGTTGAATAATAAAATGAAGATTGGTGCTGCGTTGGTAGCCATTTCTTTCATGGTTTTGTTAACAGGATTATTCAATCAATTTTATAATCCAATTTTAGTAGCAGTATTTATGGTGATGGTAAGCGCAGGAAGCTTATTATATACAAATGGGTTATATACTAACAGCACAGATGGAATAAAGAATAATGGGGTGATGTTTAAAAGCCTTACCAACCGTGGCTTATGGGCTTGGGTACTTGGTATTGTACTAACGGGTTTTTACATTGTTTTATACTGGTATCCGCAATATTTGGGTCTAAACAAAGAAGGTAATACAGGTTTGGTTCGTTTTTTTGACCCACTTAGTTATTTATTAAATGGTCATCAGGCTTCGCAATGGTTTGTATATGGAACGTTTTATACACTTGCCATTTTAATGATGGGTGTAAAATTTATACGAAAAAACAGACACAGTAAATACCAGGTTTTTAGAACCACTTCTATTATGTTTTTTCAAACTGCCTTTGCGTTTTTAATTCCTGAGTTTTTAGATAAACTAAATCCTGATAAAGCATATTTTTCAAAGGATATGAAAAATATGTGGCCGCTAAATATTTATTTTACTGACCAATGGAATATTGATGGTATGTTGAAAGGTGGCAATTTGGGCGCATTTATGTTGGTATTAGGGATTGCAATGATTTTCATCATATCACCAATCCTCACTTATTTCTATGGAAAAAGATGGTACTGCAGTTGGGTTTGTGGTTGTGGTGGATTAGCAGAAACAGCAGGTGATCCTTTTCGCCAATTGAGCGATAAAAGTTTAAAAGCATGGAAGATTGAGAGATGGTTAATACACTCCGTACTTGCTTTAGTAACTGTTGTAACCGTTGCCGTTTTGTTTACTATGTTCTACGATAATCCCTCTAGCTATTGGCTCAACAAAAAATCATTTTCCATATTGGTAATTGTTTTGTTTGGGATTTTATCATCTGTTCTTTTATTAAAGAGAAAAACAATTTTTAAAGACTTTGATAGGAAAGCCTACATCATCGCATTATCAGTAATGGCAATTACCGTTTTGTGTCTTGTAAATATTTTGATGAGCAATGGCAGAAGTGTTTTGTTTATAGAGGCAGGTGTTTTAAGGCAATGGTATGGCTTCTTTATTGCATCTATTTTTAGTGGCGTTATCGGTGTTGGGTTTTATCCAATTATGGGCACACGAGTGTGGTGTAGGTTTGGTTGCCCAATGGCAGCTATTCTAGGTCTTCAACAAAAGTTTTTTAGTCGTTTTAGAATTACTACAAATGGTAGCCAATGTATAAGTTGTGGCAACTGCAGCACTTATTGCGAAATGGGTATTGATGTAAGAGCTTATGCGCAAAAAGGCCAGGATATTGTTCGCAGCAGTTGTGTAGGCTGTGGTGTATGCAGTGCAGTTTGTCCAAGGGGTGTTTTAAAACTGGAAAACGGTCCAATAAAGACAAAAAAGCTTGAGGGTCCCATTCAATATGTAAATGGCGCTTTTGAGGTAACTAAATAAAAGGAATAACTTTACATTAATGAAGATTTTTTTAATCATAGCGCTCATATTTTATTGTATCACGACGCTGTTTATTTTTTGTTATACACTGTTGCAGTTTCACTTGACAATTGCCTATATAAAATCCAAAAAGAAGAAGAAGTTACGCATTGAAAATACTCCTTTAAATGAGGAGGAAGTTTTTGTAACTATTCAGCTACCGCTTTACAATGAGCCTTATGTTACAGAAAGACTTATCGATGCAGTTTGTGCTTTCGATTATCCAAAAAATCTTTTAGAAATTCAGGTGCTCGATGATAGTAGCGACGAAACCATTGAGATTGCTGATAATATTTCTGCTAAATGGCAACAGCTAGGGATTGATATAAAAGTGGTGAGAAGAGAGGACAGGAGTGGATTTAAGGCAGGTGCACTAAAGCATGGGCTCGAAATTGCAAAAGGACAATTCATCGCAATATTTGATGCAGATTTTGTTCCATCGCCTGATTTTTTACGAAAAACAGTTCCCGTTTTAAACCAAAAAGGAATAGGTATGGTGCAGACAAGATGGGGACACACAAACAGAGAATATTCCCTGCTCACAAAAGCCCAGGCGTTTTGGTTAGAAAATCATTTTAGAATAGAACAGACCAGTCGGAGTAATTTGGATTTGTTTTTTAATTTTAATGGTACAGCAGGTATTTGGAAAAAGCAGGCAATTTTAGAGGCCGGAAACTGGCAGGCAGACACTCTTACCGAAGACCTTGATCTAAGTTACAGGGCACAATTAAAAGGTTGGAAATTTTTATATTTAGAAGATGTTATTTCTCCTGCAGAATTACCTCCTACACTTTCAGCGTTGAAGGGACAACAGTTTCGCTGGACAAAAGGTGGCGCAGAGGTTTCAAGAAAATTAATTCCTGCGTTGGTTAAATCGCAGCAGCCATTAAAAATTAAGTTACATGCGGTTGGTCATTTGCTAAATTCAGGTGTTTACCTGGCTATAGCTATAAGCGCTTTTTTAAGTATTCCATTGTTGCTTATCAAGGACATGATACCGTCCTTAAAACCAATGTTGACAGTAGGTACAGTCTTCTTTTCTAATTTCGTTATTTTGGCCATTGCGTATTTTATTGCAACCAGGGAATATTTTAAAAACAAGAATATTTTTCAGTTTGTAAAAATGTTTCAGGTGTATTTATCGTTCGCAGTAGGTATGAGTTTTCACAATAGTATTGCCGTATTACAAGGTTATTTTGGTAAGCGAACTCCATTTATTAGAACGCCTAAATTTAATAATGAAAGCAATGCAAATCTTGCATTGCAAAGATTCGGAGCCGCAAAAATTTCGGGGTCATTTATCATCTATGTGCTACTTTTCTTATTATTTTTTACCGCAGCAGTGTATGGTGTTGTATATGAAAATTACGGGTTCCTTTTGTTTCACCTTACCCTTTCGTTCGGGATGGCTTTGCTTTTAATTTTTGATTTAAAAGAATCATTAACCGGAAGGTGATTACGCTATAGTAATCGTCATAGTTTCAAATAATAAAACAGCAAGATTTTTTCAGCACAGCTAATACCTTTTTAGTTCGTTACTGTAGCTGCTTACTCTGCGCTCCTCCACAAAATAAATGCATTTTGAAAAAGAGAGAATGTCGATTTTTTGTAAACAACATTCAAGGCCAATTTTTCAACAAAAATAAATTTAACCTCAGTATACCAAAACACGATTGTCAATTAAACTAAAGAGTAAGTATCGATAATATTCAACAACTAGATTCTAATTTCATCAGTGTAAGTTTCTTTAAAATATTCCGTAACTGCCTATAGAAATAAATTATAGTTCTTTATTATGAAATCATACCAACCTATTTATTTATCAGTGGTCAGTTCATTTAGTATTTTATTTGTTGCGGCACAATCACCCGTAAACGGGTTTATGCAGGGAAAAGGAAAGGGCAGTGTAATCGTTTCTTATTATAATGAAAGCTACATTCGAACGTACGAAGCACCACCAAACAGCGGCTTGCAAGTTAACAGCAAGGTTAAGTCGAACATTGTAAGCGCATTTACAACTTTTGGGTTATGCAAAAAAGTTGATCTTCAAATAAATCTCCCTTACGCATCGGTCTCAGGAGAAGTAACAAAAGAGATACAGAATAATATTGGTCCAAAAAATGAGAAGAGTGGTTTGCAGGATGTTTCAATTTTTATAAAATACAATCCTCTTAATTTCAAAATCGGAAAATCGAAATTGTCACTTTTAGGTGCTGCAGGTGTAAGTACTCCATTTGGAGATTATGAAATAGATCAGAAGTATCAATCTGCTGTTTCGATAGGTAGCAGAAGTACCCAGGGTACAGTTTTATTTCTACTACATTATAAATTAGATATCGGATTATTTTTTACAGGTTCTGCCGGTTATAGTTTAAGGAGTAATGATGTGCCAAATGCTGCAATAGTCGAATTAAAAACAGGCTTTGCAGGACGGCACTTTTATGTTGACGGTTATATAGCCAGACAAGCTTCTACATCAGCAAATATTTCAGCAAATAATCAAAATAATATATCAGCATTTTCAGGTTCTAATGTTAACTATTCAAGAGTCGGTATTAATCTATTTGCACCTATTTATAAGAAATTTGGATTAGCAGGCGGGCTAAATAATTACTTAAGCGGAAGAAGTGAAGGTGAGTCTGGTGGCTATGGAGCTTTAATTTATAGCTTCTAAAAACGAATTTATAATTCCTCATAAAAAGGTAAAATAAAAATTCCTACTTTTTGAGTAGGAATTTTTAAGTGTGACCGCGTTAGGATTCAAACCTAAAACCTTTTGATTCGTAGTCAAATGCTCTATTCAGTTGAGCTACGCAGCCTTTATTTTTCGGATAACAAATATAGGGATTTAAAATTTGATTTTACAATCCCGACAAAAAACTTGAATGTACATAATCTACCACATTCACTAGGCTCTTAGTTTCTTCAAATACTTTTAATTGCCTGTCAGCACCCGTGCCCTGCTCTAACATTTTGTGTACATGGCTTATTGCGTTAGCACTACCAAGATGTGGTATAACATCATCAACAAAATCAAGCAACTCATAAATTAATACCCTTGTATTTACTTCAGATTCTTTTCCAAAATCTATCATGCTGCCATCAATGCCATAACGACTTGCACGCCATTTGTTTTCAGTAATTAAACGACGGTTGTACATCATAAAATTTAAATTTTGTGTACGAAGTTTATAAAGCTTTGCGCAAATAGCCTGAAACAATCCTGCGATTGCAATTGTTTCCTGAACAGTCATTGGAATATCGCAAATACGAAATTCAACTGTATTAAAAAATGGATGAACCCTAAGATCCCACCATATTTTTTTAGCATTGTCAATACAATTTGTTTTTACTAAAAGCTTGATGTAGTTATCGTATTCTTCAATGCTTTCAAAATGATCGGGAATGCCTGTACGGGGAAATTTTTCAAAAACTTTTGTTCTAAAACTTTTATACCCCGTTTGTCTGCCTTCCCAAAAAGGAGAGTTTGTACTTAACGCAAAAACGTGGGGTAAAAAATAGCGTGCACTATTGGCAATATGTATTGCCATTTCTCTGGTTTCCATACCCACATGTACATGCAAGCCAAAAACTAAATTACTTCTTGCAGCTTCCTGTAATTCGTTTACAATTTCACTGTAGCGGGCATGGTCAGTAATTAATTGGCTTTCCCAATGGCTAAAAGGATGTGTACCGCTTGCACCAACCCATAAACCCAAACTATCGGCAATACTGCTGATGGTTTTTCTTAACGTAGAAACATCCATAAAAGCCTCGTCTACATCTGCACAGATATCGGTACCAACTTCCACCACTGCCTGGTGCATCTCTGCCTTCACTTTATCCATTATAATTTTTTGTCCTTCGTGCACAATCTTTTGCTCATGGCTTTTCAGCTCATGGGTTAAAGGGTCAAGTACCATATACTCTTCTTCTACACCAAGTGTAAATTGTTTGTATGATAAACTAGCCATAAGTTTTGTTTGTTTTTATTTTATAGATATGCGCTAAATTATTTATACAATGTTTGTTTATTTGCGCTTCTTTTTACGTACTCTCCCCAGGTAAGGTTGTCCGCACCCTCTACCTGAGCCTGAGCTTTTTCAATGGCAAAAGTTGCTGCAGCTTCTACTACCCAGTCAAAATTCTCCTGACCTACACTTGTCAATTCAGCATCTGGCGCAGGGTTACAAAAATCAATGGCATAAGGAACTCCGTCTCTTATTGCAAGTTCTACTGTATTAAAATCGTAACCAAGGTATTTGCAAATTCTAAGTACGATGTCTTCCATTAATCTGTAACGGGCTGCGTCAGGTTTAAAGTCTGCTACATAACGAAGATGGTGAGCGTTGCGTGGTTCGTAAGGCATAATTTTTACATATTTACCGCCAATACAATAACATCGATAATATTCATCAAAAACAATTTCTTCCTGCAGCATCATTACCAACTGTTCTGTTTCTGCATGCTTTTCAAAAAAATCATCTTTATCTGTTACCTTATATACACTCTTCCAGCCACCACCGGCGTGGGGCTTCATGTATGCAGGAAAACCAATGTATTTAAAAATACTGTCCCAGTCCATGGGATAAGCGAGGTTTGAGAAAGATTCGCCTGTAGTATCTGCTGGTAAATCATGAGATGGAACTATAACGGTTTTTGGCACCGGTACATTCATTTTTGTAGATAAGCAATTGTTGAAAAACTTTTCATCTGCACTCCACCAAAAAGGATTATTTATAACTGCAGTGCCACACAGTGCAGCATTTTTAAGATATGCACGGTAAAAAGGTACATCCTGAGAGATCCTGTCAATAATAACTGCATAACCGCTACTTTCTCCCTGCATAACTTTATCTATTCTCACTGGTTCAGCAATAATACCGTCTATATTTTTACTGTTCACTCTTTCTATAAATGCTTCTGGAAAGCTCCTTTCTTTACCGTGTAAAATGCCAATTTTTTTCATATAAATTAGTTTGAAGTTAAGATGATGGTAAACATACTTGAAGTTATCAAATATATTTTTTAAGGCTCATAAAAACAAATTATGTTTTAATAAATGATTGGAGTATTTGTTTAATTAGGTTTCCTTATTTTTGAACTTCATGTCTACTCAAAATATTGAAACTATTATTACCCATAAGTATATTATTGATTCTGTTTTTCTGAAAAGAGAGGTTATCATTGATTGTTATTATTCTGAAGATTATTTCAATCATTCCTTCATAAGTTTATTATTGATAAATGATGGTCAGGATCTACGCACCATGCAGTTTGAAAATATTTTAGAAAGTGTTTATGGCACTAAAAATATTGAACCTGTATTTTGTGTTGGCATTCACTGTTCATCTGACAGAAAGAATGAGTACGGAACGGCTAAAATTTTAGATTATAAGGGCCGTGGAGCTAAAGCCGAATTGTATACCCAATTCGTTATGGATGAACTTATCCCTTTTATTAGAAATACCTATAACATCATTTCATTTAAAGAAAAATCTTTTGCAGGTTTCTCTTTAGGTGGTTTATGTGCATTGGATATTGTTTGGAACTACCCCAATGAATTTTTTAAAGTTGGTGTTTTTAGTGGTTCGCTTTGGTGGAGAGATAAAGACCAGCAGGATCCTGATTTTAATGAGGATACGGACAGAATTATGCAAAGGCAGGTGAGGGAAGGATCTTATTATCCTTGGCTAAAATTCTTTTTTGAAGTAGGTACGCAAGATGAAACTGCCGATAGAAATAACAACGGAGTCATAGATTCTATAGATGATGCACTGGGCTTAATTGAAGAATTAAAAAACAAAGGATATAGAGACAGCAGCATTGGATATTTAGAAATGAAGGATGGCAGGCACGATGTACCAACATGGGCAAATGCATTTCCTGCTTTTTTAGAATGGGGTTGGGGTAAATAAGTGCAAAAAAAGAGACTGTCTCATATTTATAAGACAGCCTCAGGATGAATGTTAAAAAACGCTTCTGTGTATAAGACCTACAAAAAAACTATCTTACTCTAAATGCGTAAATCCAGTTTACATTTCCAAGGTCAGCAGCAGAACCTGCGGTATTTGCTGTAAAGTTTATTGATAAAAGTTTACCTGTAAATGATGCAGGAATTACATAATTTAATTTTACCAAATAGGTATTGTAATTTATTCCTCCAATACTTTCAGTTCCAACTACATTTACTTCAAATGGCGCTGCTGTTGTTTGAGCGATAGAAGGAAAGCTGGCACTACTTATTATATCAGCTGAAGCAGGAGCAAACCCTCTGTAAGAATCTTCTGCTCTCTGCAAAACATTTGTTGCCGTTGGAGTGATGAATGATGTAGGAGTTTGAAAAAACCTAAAGTTAATCTTCCTCTTTACAATAGCACTATCATCACCTTTTAAAAATGCCACGATATTAATAACATCACCCACGTTATAAACTGGTGTTTTATTAGTTGTTGCTATTGTGTCATAAGTCAGAAATTTTCTAAACTTATTATACGTGCCGTTCGTGCCTACATTTACGTTTAATAATGTAGAGGAGTCTTTCACAAACCCTGCAGTAATCCTATTGTTTAATGATAAGTTTGAAGATGCTGCCGTTGCCGTATTTGCAACCGCATTAATATCATTGTTATTTTTGGTACATGCTGTAATTGCTACCGATAGACAAACAGCGTAAATTATACTCGTTAATATTTTTTTCATTTTGATATTTTCTTAGTAATTAATTAAATAAATAGCGTATTCCTATTTGCATTTGCCAACGTGATGAAATACCTAAATTATCTCTATAACTAGAAGTAACGGGCGTTTGATTATTAGCATCTAAGTAAGGGAAGGAAAAGGTTGGTTTCCCTTCAGGTGAAATACCTGCAAAATTTAATGGGTTTGTTCTTGTAAAAGATTTGGTCACGCCCCATTGCTTATTAATTAAATTACCCACGTTAAAGATATCTACTGTCACACGCAAAGTATTTCTTGTTTTATCTTTTGTTTCATAAAAGAAATCTTGCGTAAAATTTAAATTAAGTTGTTTAAAATATGGTGCAAGTGCTCCATTTCTTTCAACTATTTTACCCCTGTTTTTACTTAAATAGATATCTTGATTTATAAAATTATTTAGTTGTGACCAAATTTGATCAGGGGTTCTTGGGTCAGCAGCATTTGCTTTTACCAATACAATTTCTGACTGGTTTCTTGGAACATACATTAAATCATTGCCTGTTTGGTTATCGCCATTTAAATCACCATTATAAACATAAGTTCCGGTACCGCTTGTTGCAGCCTCAAAAGTTACACCTATAGATGATGCAAAGTATTTTGCATATTCCCTTCTGTAAGTTCCGTAGGCAATAACTCTGTGTGGCTGATAAAAGTTTGCATATCCTAATTCATCAGTATTTGGGTCACCCTTAACTGAACGATCTCTCCAGTTACTTTGTGCAATAGATCCTCCATCATTGATAGTTCTCGCCTGGCTATAGGTGTATGCAACACTGCCATTGAAATATTTAGAAGATTTCTGCACCTGGGCAGTTAAAAAGTAACCGTATCCTTTGTTTGAATTCTTCATTAAAATAGCATCGCTAATATTTGGATTGCTTAGTGTAGTGCCGTTATAAATTTGTGGGGTGCTATATCTAACTCTATTATCAGCCCCTGCTAAAATTGTACCTGTATACGGTAAGTTTATATTTTGAAAATATACAGCATTCACGTCTTTTGTATAATTACCTTCTATAGTCAACGTATAATTGTTAGGTAATTTTTGATCAATACCTAAACTTGCTTTAAAGTTTTGTGGGTATTTAAAGTTTTTGTCAGTTACAGCAATATTGTAAGCCGTGCTTAAGTTTCCACCACCAGGTCTAAAGGCATCAACATTTGGAGAAAAAGGAAGGTTAGCAGTTGTTCCGTTTCCTAGCGATACAGAGCCCAACTGAACACCATTGTTACCCGCTTGGTTGCTGATCCATACAAATGGAGGAGGACCTGCAAATAAACCGATACCACCTCGTATTTGTGTTTTCTTATCGTTATTTATATCCCAGTTAAAACCTAATCTTGGGCTAAACAACGCCTTTGTTGGCGGTGCTTGTCCCACGTCTATTTTTTGCCCGTCTCTAAAAGTCAAAGCTTTTAAACTGTCGTTTGTGCTAAACTTATTTTGAAACGTAGGTACATCAATTCTTGCACCATAAGTAACTGTAAAATTTGGTTTTACTCTCCATTTATCTTGTGCAAATAAGCCAATTTCTGCTGCGCCGATATTAGCGAATGGAAATGAGCCATCTTTAGTAGATGCAAATCCTAACCTTCTAATAGTTGCCAACTGAGCACCAGGCTGGGTTGCAGAAACGTAAGGGTTATTAGCAGCAGCATAAAAGTCAGAAAGGGTGTTAAATCTAAAATAGCCTTGATAATTTGGTGCAAAGCCATTTTCAAATTTCTTAATATAATTTTGGGTACCTAAAGTTATTTCATGAGCTCCCTTGTAAACTGTGAATATGTCAGAAAACTGAAAAATATTTGAACTTAATTTATTATTAAAGGTAAAGGGCTCATACCCAAAAGAAGTGTATGTTTGCCCGGTTCCATTCAATATATCGACTAAAGGAAAAGGAGTTCCCGAAGCCTGCGGTTGCCTAAAATCTCTAAGTGCGCTATACCCAATTTGTAACTTGTTTGTTGACCTATTGCTAAATCTTGTATTTAATTCTGCTATAAAAATATTAAAGTTGTTGTTTATTGTATATCCACTACCGCTGAAAGGCAAACCGTTGGAACTTGGTTGGCGGCTTCCCTGGGCACCACTATTACTAGCCGCTACATCTCTCAACGATTTTAAATAGTTGTATTTAACAGTGAAAGTGTTGTTTTTATTGATATTCCAATCTAACCTTACAGTAGCTTTTTCGCTTTCAGTACGGTAATTGTAGTTGTCGTACGAACCAGGATTATAACCAAACTTTGATATTAGAAATGTTTTTAAGGCATCTAATGAATCCACACGGGCTTGTGAAATACTAACATTGTCTGCTGATTCGCCTGGTTTTGCTGCTCTCCATGTTGATGAACCTGGCAATGCTATTTTTTCTTTTTCGTAGCTTCCAAAAAAGAACACTTTGTTTTTCACAATTGCACCGCCGAATGAAGCACCGTACTGATTAAAATCTATTGGCGATTTTACAGCAGTTGCACTGTTCACTTTATAACCCTGAGAATTTTCGCTCCTAAAAAAATTGTACACGGAACCTTTAAACTTATTGGTACCGCTACGGGTTACACTGTTTATTCCTGCACCACTAAAACTTCCTTGGCGTACATCGTATGGAGAAATATTTACCTGTATTTGCTCTATTGCATCAATACTTATTGGTTGGGAATTTGTTTGTCCTGCTAAGGTTCCGCTTAAGCCAAACGCATTATTAAAATTAGCACCATCTACGGTTAAGTTGTTGTAAGAACCACTAACGCCACCAAAACTTAATCCATTTGATGAGGGAGTTAGTTTAGTGAAATCCGTTAACGAACGGCTAATGGTTGGTAAACGTTCAATTTGAGAACGGCTAACAATTTCCTGGCTACCAGTACGGTTATTGTTTATCACTTTATCTTGCCTTGTACCTGCAACGACAACAGTTTCTAAATCCTTTGTGTCATTAGTTACACTAAAATCAGCATTGTATGCCTGGCCAAGATTAAGAAACACGTTTTCTTTTATTTGATCTTTAATACCAACGTTGGTGATCTTTATCTGATAAGGCCCGCCAATTCTTACATTCGATAAATTATAGCGACCATCTTTACGGGTAACTACCGTGTACACTGTACCTGTTGGTATGTGTGTTGCCTGTATGGTGGCACCGGCAACTGCTGCGTTGCCATTTTTGACTTGTCCCTGAATTTCCGAAGTCGTTTCCTGTGCCATTGCGACAGAGAAACACCACGAAAAAGCGAGCATTAATAGTAATCTTGCTTTCATCTTTTTTCGTTTTTTAGATTTGCCGCAAAAGTGCGTTATAAAAACAACATAAATTTTTTTGCTGTGTTAACAAACTGTTATGTAATGAAATGTTAACCCCTTTTGTTGGGCATAAAAAAACCTCCGCAATTTGCGGAGGTTTTTTAAATAAAATTTTATTAGAAACTATATCTAAACGTTAATTGCCCGTTCCAACGGCTGCTTGTATTAGCACTTGTCTGAACATCATTGGTTATGTAAGGTTTATTATCTCTAGGCTTAAAGAATTGGAAAGTGGGTATGGTCGTTCCAGTTTGAAAACCTCTAAAGCTAACTACGTTCGTTTGATCATTAGACACGAAGAATATTTTACCAGCATTTTTATTAAGCAAATTAGTTAGGTTAAATATATCGAGTGTAACAGCAATCTTGTGGGTTTGTTGTCCAACTTTAACCATAAACTCCTGACTAATATTCGCATCAAGGATGTTGGTAAACGGTAGTCTTGCACCATTTCTTTCTGCAAATTGACCTCTACGTTTGCGTAAATATTTATCATTGATGATGTAGTCTTCAAACTGGTCTTTTTGGTCAATGATATTTTGAGCATTTGCGACTGGAGTTGCTGCAACTCCAGTTAATCTAGAAATAAATACCATGTTATCCATTTCACCTCTACTGGCAGGAATATACATAAGGTCACTACCGCTTACACCATCTCCTACAATTCCATTTGTATTGCTGAAAGATGAATAAACATAGCTAAATGGATTTCCTGATTGTCCATTATAACTTAAAGTAACTGTTGTAGCGGCATGTTTATTTGCATACGTAAATTTCTTAGATGCAAGAGCATATACACGATGACCCAAAGAAAAATCCGAAATTGATCTAACATTAAAATTACGCCCTCTAACAGTTTCTTGAAATTGCCAGTTACTTACATTTTGTGAACTTGTTGCATCGTTGTAAACTGTTGAACTACCATAAGTATAAGCTGCATTAAATTGGAAACCATTTTTAGTCTCTTTGTTTAATTGTACAGTAAAATTATAAGCATATCCTTTTGGCCCTTCTGTATTCTTTATAAGAATAACATTCGAATAAGGATTTCTTGCCAAAGCTGTAGCACCTGTTGGTCTGTAAATAAGCTTCGTTGCACCTGCAACAGGATAGATATCTCTCGTATCAGGCCCGGTTGATTTTAAACCCGATTGTGGAAGAAAGTTCACATTCTGCCAATCAACTTCATTAATATTTTTAGTAAACAATAATTCCGTAGTAAAAGTCCAGCCGTTACCAAAACGTTTATCCGCAGCAAGTGAGCCCTTTAAAACAGCAGGTAATTTGAAATTTTTTGCAATAATATTTACATCGCCTTGTGAACCTATTAAGTTTGTAGGTAATCCAAAATCTGACTGAGTAAATTGATTATTTACATCAGGTCTAAAACCAATTGGTGTGCCAAGTGGTTGTTGTAAACCATACTGTGTACCGGCTGCATTTAATTGGGCAGTTGTTCGAGCAGTATCTAATGCTCCAATTAAACTACCTGTATTGGCATAAATACCACCAGGCCAAACTAAAGGAGTTCTTCCGCCAAATACACCTACGCCGCCACGTATCGTAATATTTTCTTCATCTAAATTATATTTAAACCCAAGCCTTGGAGAAAATATAAAAGATGGTTTAAATTTTTGTCCTGTATTTGCACCTTTTAAATCGTAGTTCTTACTAATTACAGGGAGCGCTGAATCTCTGAAAAATTTGTCTGTTGGCACTTCTGTATTGAAGGATGTTTGATCTGCACGCAACCCCAATGTCAATGTAAATTTATCTGTTACTTTAATATCGTCATTTACAAAGAAACCTAAACGAATAGATTTAAAATTAGCAGCAGAATTTGTATTTGCATCGCCTCCTTTATTCCCTGCATCAACCAAAGAATAACCTCGTTGTATTCTGGAAGGGCCTCTATCTTCCATAAATGCTTGAAGAGGGCCTATGATTGAAGCTCCTGTTCCTAAAGACGAATAACTCCAGTTTGCAAAATTTCTATTAATAAAAAGATTGTACGATTTATTAAAATCTAAATCTGCACCTGCAGTAAGTGAGTGTTTACCAACATATATTTTAAATGCGTCGTAAAAATTTATTATCCTTTGCTTTAAAATATTAGCAGAAGATGAAGCTTCAGAACCTATGGTGTAAGATGGGCCACCATTAAAAGCTGCAATAGAAATTGTAGGGAAAGGGTTGCCAACAAACCCACGATCATCATTTACATCTGTAAACGAAACTCTAAACTTATTATTTTTACTGTTGCTGAATTTTGAATTTAATTCAAGATTTCCTGAATTAGTTATTGATGGGAAAAACTGTGCTCCGTTAGTAAAGGCAATTGAACCAGTAGCACCATTGTAAGAACTTCTGTTAGCATTTATGCGCTCAGCTTTTGTATATCTGTAACTAAGCGTTAGTTTATTTGCCGGATTTAAATTGAAATCGAAACGGGTATTAATATTTGTTCTATCAATTTTGTCTTCATTGTTTCTAAAATCACCTGGATCATAACTGTATTTTGATTTAAGATGAGTTATTAATTTATTTATAGAATCAATAACACCGCCTTCTGGTCCGGTATAAGGCTGTGGACGGTTATCTTTTTGTTTCTCAGCATTAAGAAAGAAAAATGCTTTGTTTTTAATGATGGGTCCTCCAATTGTAAAACCTGACGTTTGGTTTTTAAAATCAGGGTATTTTATTCTTAAACTATCTGGCACATTCGGTGTAAGACCAGCAAGATTTTGATTTCTATAAACATAATATGCAGAACCATGAAAAATATTGGTACCTGATTTGGTTACTGCGTTGATTGCTCCCCCTGTGAAGTTACCAACTGATGCATCAAACGGTGCAATTGAAACCACAAGCTGATCTATCGCATCGATACTTATAGGAGGCGTTCCTGCCTGGCCACCATTGGTACCTGATGCACTCAATCCAAATACATCATTGTTCACAGCTCCATCAATGAGAAATCCATTGTATCTGTTATTTTGACCTCCAATTGAAATACTTGCTCCATTTACTTTAGCTTGTGGAGTAAACCTTAAATAGTCACCGAGGTTTCTACCAATTGTTGGCAAAATATCTAGTTTAGCTCTGCCAATACTAGTTTCAGTACCAGTTTTTGCTGTAGAAACTCTTTTGCCTGTAACAACAACTGCTGTTAAGTCCGTTGTTTTATTCCCTAATTGAAAATCCGTTTTAAGTGTTTCCCCTAATATAAGAAACACGTCTTCTCTAGTTTCAGTTTCAAAACCTGAAAATGTAACTGTAATTCTGTAAGGGCCTCCCGGATTCATGTTGTTGATGTCGAAACGGCCGCCTGAACGTGCCAATGCCGAATAAACAGTTCCAGTAGGAACATGAACAGCCGAGATGGATGCTCCAGGTAACAGGGATTGGTTTGCTGATCTTATAGTACCTGATATACTACTCGTTGTTACCTGTGCATTCATAAAGAAAGGCAAGGTTAACAAAGCAAAAATGAATGGTAAAATTTTTCTCAAATGCATATCTCTTATGTTTAAGCCGCAAAGAAACGACTCTTTTGCGAACTTTTGCAGTGTTTTATTAACAATTTGTTATGATGTTATGAAAAGCGTAGAACCCCGTTGCATATTGATTTTCTACTGCATTTTTTCGATAAACGAAAACAGTTAATGGCAAATTTTTAATATTAGATAACTTTACATTAAATTTTAGAAGATGCTTAATACTGTTGAGGAAGCTATAAAAGATATACAAGCGGGTAAAGTAATAATTGTTGTAGATGATGAGGACAGGGAAAATGAAGGAGATTTTATAACTGCTGCTAGAAACGTAACCCCTGAGGTTATTAACTTTATGAGCACTCACGGTCGTGGGCTTATTTGCGCTGCCATTACAGAAAAAAGGTGTGACGAGTTGCAGTTGCAGCCAATGGTAATGGACAATACATCTTCGCATGAAACTGCGTTTACCGTAAGTGTTGATTTGCTTGGTGATGGGTGTACTACAGGTATTTCTGCCCATGACAGATCTAAAACAGTTCTAGCGTTAATAAATCCTTCTACAAAACCGGAAGACCTTGGCCGGCCGGGACATATTTTTCCTCTCAAAGCAAAAAACAGCGGTGTATTGAGGAGAAGTGGGCACACCGAGGCTACAATTGACATTGCTATGCTTGCAGGGTTTGAACCCGCAGGCGCTTTAGTGGAAATTATGAATGAAGATGGAAGTATGGCACGTTTGCCTGAATTAAGAATTATTGCTGCAAAATTTGACCTGAAAATTATTTCTATAAAAGACCTGATTGCATACAGATTAAAACATGAAACGCTTATAAGGGAAGAGGTACGTGTAAATATGCCCACTAAATACGGCGATTTTGAATTAATTGCTTTTACACAAATAAATACAGGAGAAGTTCACTTAGCGATGAAAAAAGGAAACTGGGAAAAAGATGAACCGGTTCTTGTTAGGGTGCACAGCAGTTGTATGACAGGAGATATATTAGGTTCGTTGCGTTGCGACTGTGGTGAGCAGTTGCACCATGCATTGCAAATTATTGAAGCTGAAGGAAAGGGCATTGTCTTGTACATGAATCAAGAAGGGAGAGGCATTGGGCTGCTCAACAAATTAAAAGCCTACAAATTACAGGAACAAGGCAGAGATACTGTGGAAGCGAATATTGAACTTGGCTTTGCCGGAGATCAGAGAGATTATGGTGTTGGGGCTCAAATTCTCCGAGAACTTAATGTAACTAAAATGAAGCTGATGAGTAACAACCCTCGCAAGCGTGCCGGCCTTTCCGGTTATGGCTTAGAGGTGGTGGATACCGTGACTATTGAAATGAAACCAAACCTACACAATGAAAAATATCTATACACAAAAAGAGACAAGCTTGGTCACGACATATTGAACGGCTTATAAATTATTATTTTTTAGAATTAAACAAATATCTATATTGTTATAAATTTAAAACTAACAAGATGGATATGATACGTCCTACACAGCCACCAAAAAACTGGTTGGTAGAATCAATTTTAGTAACACTTTTATGTTGCCTGCCATTTGGCATTGCAGGTATTGTAAATGCTGCACAAGTCTCTTCTAAATTTGCTGCAGGTGATTACGACGGTGCAATACGGGCCTCTCAGGAAGCCGGTAAATGGACTAAAATTGGTTTTTGGGTAGGCATCGGTGTTATTGGTCTTTATATTTTGTTTTTTGTAGTATTAGGTGTAGGTGGCTTTATGGCGGCTACTTCCAGCAGAAATTATTAATGACACAAAAAATCATAAAAATTATTGCCGTGCTGCTTCTATTAACCGGAGCGGTATTTGTTTATTTTGTCCATGATCCTGCTACTTACAGCTATTTCCCCGAATGCCCATTTTATAAATTTAGTCATTTATTTTGCCCGGGTTGCGGAGCACAAAGAGCTGTTCATTATTTGCTCACCGGCAATATTGCCGCAGCGGTTCGTTCAAATATTTTGCTGGTTATTTTTCTGCCGTTTTTAATTGCCTATTACAGCGTGCAAACGCTAATTTATTTTAATCTTCGAAAAAGTGTAAATATTACGATACTGCATAAAAGTTGGTTTATTTATAGCATAGCAATATTGTTTGTGTTTTATTGGATAGCACGAAATGTTTCAATGTTTGGCGCAGCTTTTCTTGCGCCACATTAATGCGGAAAGTCTGCGAGTAATTGTCGATAGAACCTAAATATCATTCGCAAAAAATAATAATTTTTTAAATCTTTTTTTTTGGAGCAAATTTTAATGAATCCAATTCTTTTATCCTTTTTTTACTTCTAAAAATATCACTCAGTCTATCTACTTCTTTTCTGTAAGTGAGCTGCACACCGGAACGGTTTCTTTGGCCTGTGGTATAATCAATTGTAGTACGGTTAAAGGCTACGACTCTTAAAGACCCATCTTTATTTATCAGCCATTCAAGGGAAATGTCTGGGGTAATTACTCCCTTACTGTAAAGTTGGGTGATTGGATTATTGTAATCTATGTTGCCACCAACCAACAACTGTAAATTTTTACTTATTTTAAACTTGATGCTCGATCTTATATTGGCTTGCAGTTGGTTTGCCTGTTGAAAATTTAGTGATGGATTTACATCTACTAAAACAGAAACAATTCCATTTGTAGCTTTTTCCAAGGCAGTGCTTAATACGCTGGTAAGCCACGCACTTACAGCTCCACCAATTGTACTCGTTGCAAGGGCAAGTGTACTGCTGCCTGTTATCAACGCCTGGCTGTTACTAATAAACTGGTTAAATAAAAGTAAACTCGCCACCTGTTTGTTCATTTCATTTTCATCATTTTTAAAATCTGCCAACCGTCTCTTAACATAAAAATCTCTGTTAAATTCGCTTCGCTCGGGCAATTGAAACTCGAAACTAACAACTGGCTTTTTTAGTGTTCCTGTAATTTTTGAAAGGATGGAAATATCTTCCTGCTGCCTTAAATTAATTGATGATGTGATGCTGCTGATATCCACGTTTTTTGCAAGGTATTCAGCCTCCATATCAATATTGGCAAGAAAAGGATCGCCGTTCCATGTGATGCTTCCTCTACTTAGCGTAAATGGCTTCTTTAAAAATGTTTGAAAATTAAATGTGTATTCTCCTCTTGTAAGATCGTACCTTCCTCTTATTGACAACGGTTCTTTTGTACCCACAGTAATATTCAACTCTCCATTGCCTTCCCCTTTAATAACATCACCGGTTTGCTCATCAAGTATTACATCTATTTTACACGCCGGGTTGGCTGTTAAATTCATATTAACCAGCAAATTTGATATTCCTTTTGTAGATGAACCATTATCCATCAAAGAACCAAACTGAATAAAGTCTATGTAATCTATTACGTTGCTTTCTTTAGTGTTTCCGGTTGGCAAATAAATATGGCTACTGTCTGTAATACTTGGTTCACCATCAATATTCATTTTCATATTAGCCACATCACCATTTAACGACATGTTGCCTCTCCCTATAACCTTTCCGTAGAATTGCGCATTGTCTTTTCTTGTTGTATTCAGTAATAATATTTTAGCGGAAGAAAAACGCATTTCTTCAAAAGAAAATTCCTTAAAAAATTTATGGTACATTTTCCCACTTACAATTCCGGTGTTGCCTAGTGTGTCTTTTATTTGAATTGTTCCAATATCAATTAAGTCTTTACCAAAATGTATTGGTTGTTTGTCAAAATTATAACGAACCTGTGTATAGGCAACTTTAAAACTTCCATTATTAATGACTGCATCTCCCATTAACGTAAGATCAGCACCATTTTTTGCAACGTTTAAATTGCCATTTGCTATGCCTTTTATATCGCTAAAAACGGAACTTAAATATGGTTTTAAAATATCGATATTTAAAGCTTTTACATTTCCTTTTATTATTAAAGAATTGCCTGTACTGTCTTTATAATTAAGAGAGCCATCGATTGCGAAATCAAAATCTTTTTCTCCTGCCTCAGTTTTAAAATTAACAAGGCCAGATGTTGTGTTTGCATCTGCTGTTAAATTTACTCTACCCAAATATCTTCCATCTAACAGAAAGCTGTCTGCTCTACCCTTAAAATCGATATTTGTTTTCCCAAAGATATCTGTGGCAGTTACGGTGCCTGTTACCAGTCCTTTTAAAGCAGGGCTTGACGGTAGCACAAAAGAAAAATCTTCTAACGAAATATTTTTAAGTTCAGCTATCAAATGGGTATTATCATTTTCGCCAGACAGCTCGGTTCTCAAAATAATCTCTTGGTCTTTTTGATAAAACTTTACCTCACTTGCATCTAAAAATCTTTTACGCAATGTGAGTTCACCGTCCTTTTCCAGCTGCCATTTTTTATTGTTAATAATAAATGAAGAGGGAAAAAAATGAATTTTTACTCCATCGCTTAATGTTTGCACACTTGCATTTAATTCAGCATCGCCAAATATTTTACTGGCACTTGTGTTTAATTTAATAAAAGAAAGATCATTACTCGTAGCAACATTTAGCACAGAATTAGGAAGATGCAAGCTGTCGTTGATTATAATATCTTCAATTGCAATATCTGTTATAAGTGTATCTCTGGAACCTCTGCCATTTAAAACAGTATTATTAAATTCTTTTTTGTCGTATGAAAACTGCGGAATTACAGCTTTAAGGCTGAGGTTATAATTTTGTAAATTAAAATTGCCGCTAAAATTTGAGTTGTTAAACCCGTCAAGTTTTGGGTCAATTAGTTTTATGTATTGATCAATATTATATGTTTTTATTTTAAACGTAAAATCCTGAACACTGTTTACGGCGAACGGAGGCGTTTTTATGTAAGTAGGATAATAACGTGCCAATAAAACTTTTACAGCATCGGGCAATTCTTTAATTTTAAAGTATCCGGTAATGTTTGCTTCAATTTCGTTTGAACTTAGAGAAAGGGATTTTTTCCCATCAATAATTTCTGAATTTACCGTGAGTGAATCAAAAGAAAGACGATTGGCTTGTTCTTGTAATTTTGCATTCGAAACCCTTGCTGTCCCTAAAAAATTATCAATGTTATTGCCGGTAAAATTTAAATCTAAATCTCCTGAAAAATTAAATGCTTCACTTGTAAAACCAAGATTTTTTAAATCTGCTTTTTCCACCTTAACCTGTAATTTAAAACCTGGGTTTTTTTCTAAAAGATTAAGCGCACCATCTAAACTTGAAATTTGTAAATTCGGATCGTCTATTGAAAAATGACCAACAAAAAGTTTTTTCTCGAAGTCCCCATTCAATGCTAAATTTTTATAATTATAGCCATTAAATTCTATCGAATTTACCTTGCCGTTTACTTTGGCTCGTAAATCATTTAAATTAAATCCAGTGCCTGATAATTTTGCATCCAAAGCAATTCTTCCGAGTTGTGGTGTCTGTATAAATGTCCCTATATTAAAGCCTGTTGAAGAAATATTTCCGGAATAAGCGGGCAGTTTATTTACCGGGGTTTTCATGTTTACATCTGCCGTTATGTTACCCAACCCAGTATTGAAAGTACCATAAGCAACAAAATCTCTTATAAAGCCCACAAAATTTCCTGTAAAAGAAACAGCACCGAGCTTAGCAATTGCCGGCTTTTGTACTTTTTTTAATTGCGGTACAATGCCAATCATATCTGTATAGTTGGTGCGTAATTGTTTAGCCTGTAAATCAATAAAAGTACTGTTTATGTCAGGTAAGCCACGCATAGCCAAGTTGCCTTCAAGCAGGGTGTTACCCGTTTTTATTTTGATATTTTTCGAAACAAAATTATCTAACGGCCCTTTTACATTTCCATCCAAATAAAATAATCTTTTCCAGTTTTTTAAATTGGGAGAGAAAAAAGCAAGGTCATCACTGTTGAGTGTACCCTCTTTAAAATTTGCTTCTAAAGATACATTGTGTAAAAAACTGCTAAAATCTTCCTGAAAACTTTTATATGTCATCGAAAAATAATTTCCTAATCTACTTTTGTTTGTGACGAGATCAAGATTTTTAAACTCCATAATTTCAGGCGTTAGTCTCATGTTGCTTTCCAGTTTCTTAATTTGAAAGCCACTTCTTTCTTTGGCATTTAAATTAACGTACATGGTAAGCGTATCATTTACAAAATGCAAGTTTTTCATGCTGCCATTCAATGCTTGAAAAAGAATATGTTTACCATCAAACCTATCTACATACGGAGGCTCTTCAGTAAACTTATCGTTTTGAAAGGCACCGTCTTTCAAATCAAGTTTATCCAGTTTAATATCCCATCCGCCATCGTTCCATTTAAATGCACCAATTACAGGAATTTTTTCTATTATCTGTTTAAGGTTCGCCTGCTCAGGTCTTTTACCTTGATAATCTCTTTGCGAAAACAGAGGGTTTTGTAGATTAATTTCTTTGAAGTGAAGTTTTTTATTTTTAATATCTAACAGCTCCATTAATACGTCTAGCTTGCCTATATTCGCAACCATATCCTGCCCAATCCATCCATCGATTTTATTAAATTTTATATTACTAAAGTGTAATTCTTTTAAATCAATAACCAATGGTGCACTTGTGGAGGTTTTCTTTTTTGGCGATGCGAAAAAGTCTACTAAAAACTGGTAATTCCATACAGAATCTGTTCTTTTCATGTTTACAATAGCATCGTCTAGCCCAACATTTTCAAGTGATATTTTATCTTTTAAAAAAAACCAGTCATTTACGTTTGCTTTTAATGTTCCTGCATAAAGAAGCGTATCTTTTTGCAAATCCTCCACCATAACCCCTTGTAATAAAACTTTATTAAAAAAACGAACATCAACTTTTTTAACAGTCACTTTTGTGTGCAACTTTTCTGACAGGTTTGTTGCAATTTTTTTAACCAGCCATGTCTGTACAGTAGATAAATGGAGAATGCCGTATAAAATGAACATTAGCAATAAAATTGCCAGTATAATTCTTGATAATATTGTTGAAAACTTACGCAGATATCATATATTAACGGTAAAAATAAAGAAACAACCTGTAAGTGCAATTTCGTTTGCGTAATTTATCATTTTCTTTAGTAGTTACACTTTAAAAAAATTTTTATCTTTCAAATTAAACTTGCTGTTATGAAATTAGTATCAAAAATATTATTACGTATCGGCATGATTGTTTTGATTGCATTGATAGTTGCATTGTTTTTGAGTAACACTTATGTTGTTAAAAAGTCAATCACCATTAATCAACCAAAAACTGAAATTTTTAATTATATAAAATATTTAAAAAACCAGAACGAGTACAGCAAATGGGCAAAAATGGATACCGGAATGCAAAAAGTGTTTTCAGGAACTGATGCAACGACCGGCTTTTTATCAGCTTGAAGTAGAGACAATAAAGATGTTGGCAAAGGCGAACAGAAAATTGTAAAAGTTATTGAAGGGCAGCAGGTAGATTATGAGATACGTTTTGAAAAGCCAATGAAAGAGGTTGCTAAATCATTTATGCGTAGGGATTGTATTGCACCAAATAAAACACGGGTAAAATAGCAGTTTTCAGGGCATGTGAACTATCCTTTAAATTTAACGGGTTTATTTATGGATAAAATGATTGGTGGAGATTTGGAGACCGGCCTTCAAAATCTTAAAAAAATAAGGGAGATGTAAAATCTGTAAGTGAATGTTATCCTCACTTTTTTAAGATGTATCGACACTTAAATTATCCAAATTCTACAACGTATGTATGAAGTAATTCCTACTTTTGAATTATGAATAGTTATGGATCTGAACCAATAAGAGTAGCAATTTTAGATATGTACGAAGGTGTTGAGAACCAGGGAATGCGGTGTATTCGTGAAATACTAAATCAATTTGCTGATTTGCATGGTCGTGAACTTGTGAGAGATGAATTTAATGTGCGGCAACACAATGAACTCCCCGATTTTAGTTATGATATTTATATAAGCAGTGGCGGGCCGGGCTCGCCACTAGACAGTGAAGGGAGTATTTGGGAAAATGCTTTTTTCGATTGGATAAAATCTGTAGAATATTTTAATGCTTCTGATGCAAATGTAGTTAAGAAGCCGGTTTTTTTTATTTGCCACTCATTTCAGCTTGCGTGTAGATATTTTAATGTGGCTGAAGTAAGCAAAAGAAAAAGTACAGCCTTTGGCGTATTTCCGGTTCATTATTTAGCCGATGCCGGTTTGGACCCCATATTTACCGGATTAACAGATCCCTTTTACGCAGTAGATAGCAGAGACTATCAAGTTACTAAACCTATTCACAATACTATAAAGAATATGGGCGGTAAAATTCTGGCAATAGAAAAAAACAGACCACACGTTCCTTTAGAACGTGCCATCATGTCGATCCGTTTTAATGAATTTATGGTAGGTACACAGTTTCACCCGGAGGCTGATGCTGTCGGTATGAGTATGTATTTGCAAAGACCCGAAAGAAAACAAATAGTAGTTGAAAATCATGGAGAAGAAAAATGGGAAAGCATGATACAGCAACTTAGCGACCCTGATAAAATTTTACATACCTACTCTCATATATTGCCCAACTTTTTAAATGCGGCAGTTAAGAATGTTGAAATGGCATCCTTATAAAAAGTACATTTCGTTTGTATTTGTATTGGCATAATAAAATTTATTAAATAGCTTTAAGATAAAATAAGAGATAGCTCATGATGTTTCTCATGCTTTCGTCTATAAAGTTATATGCAAAAATTACTAAGAGATCATTTCAATAAAAAGTTTACCGAGGAAAAGTACAGCGATTATATGAAAAGTATTGAAGCTGTGAGCCCGGGTGCGTTAGATTTTCGAAATGCTGAGACGCCCATTTTTATCCCTATAGAATTTACAAAAAAAATGTTGGATGCGTGTGAAGACATTATCGATATTATTGTTGCACCAAACTTTAAGGCTTTAACGGAAAGAAGTATTCCGGAAGATGTTAAGGTGCCCGGTAATGAAGGGCATGCACAATGCATGGTGTTTGATTTTGGAATATGTGAAAACGCTAAAGGTGAATACGAGCCACAATTAATAGAAATGCAGGGCTTCCCGACATTGTTTGCATTTCAGGCTTTTCAAAGTGAAATTGCTGCAGCCTATGCAGACCTGCCTAAAAATTATTCTTCCTATTTAAATGGGTACAACAAAGAATCTTACATTCAATTATTAAAAGACATCATAGTTGGCGACGATAATATAGAGGAAGTTATTCTGTTGGAAATATTTCCCGATCAACAAAAAACACGCATCGATTTTCATGCTACAGAACAATTGTTAGGCATAAAAACTGTTTGTCTTACTAAATTGAAAGCGGATGGTAAAACACTCTTTTATAACAAGGAAAATGGCGAAAAGCAAATTGTAAAACGCATTTACAACAGGCTTATTTTTGATGATCTTCAGCAACAGGAAAATATAGCCGGTGTAATAGATCTTAAAAAAGAATACGATGTAAAATGGATACCTCATCCAAATTGGTTCTATAGAATAAGTAAGTTTACATTGCCTTTTATTGATAATCCTTATGTGCCGGAAACTTTTTTCTTAAACGAAATTACCATGCCGGTTAATTTGGATGAATATGTTTTAAAGCCACTTTTTTCGTTTGCCGGTATGGGTGTCGTAATAGATGTTACGCAACAGGATATCGATAACATACCTGATCCTGAAAATTGGATATTGCAAAGAAAAGTAACTTATGCTCCAATTATTTTAACGCCAGATGAACCTGCAAAAGCCGAGATAAGACTTTTTTATTTTTGGAAAGATGAATGGGAACGCCCAATTGCTGTGCATAATCTTGCACGATTAAGCAAGGGTAAAATGATAGGAACTCGTTATAATAAAGATAAAACATGGGTGGGTGGTACCATTGCATTTTTTGAAACCCCTTAATATTCTCTAAAAATTACGAACAATATGATACAAGGTCCTGGTAGGTTTGAATATTACTTAATTCAATTAGAAGAGTTGCTGTTAAAGGCTTCTAAAACAGAAAATCCGGCACTTTTTTTATATGAGAACGATGCACGTACAAAGTTTTTTATGCTTGAAGGTCTTTCAAAAATGTATGCAAGCTTACATGATAAAAAGCGGTTTAAGTATGTAATGGAGTATGCAAAATCTTTAGAAGACATGATTGGATCTGTGGATTATTATGACAGCTTTGCAAAAGATTTTTTAAATGATCCAATCATGCCATCTACGATTAGGTTATTTGTAGAATCAAAAAAGGACGAGCACCTTAAAGCCATAAATGAAATTTTAATCAAAAAGAAGTGGATAAACAGCGATACATCAAGGATAAAAAAAATTAGAAAGAAGTTGAAATCTGCAGATTGGAAAACCCCAGAAAAAGAAGTGGAATTGATGAAACAGTTTTATAAAAATGAAATAGAAAATATTAATGAGTTTTATAAAAAAGCCGGTACTCAATTTACTGATATAGAGTTACAGGTGCATGAATTGAGAAGAAAGTTACGCTGGCTAAGTATATATCCACAGGCATTGAAAGGTTGCGTACAGTTTGTAGATAATTGTATTGAAACGCCCGAAATAGCAAAATACTTAACTCCTGATATTGTAAATTCTCCTTATAATATTATGCCGGCTGCAGGCAATAACCAGTTTTTTGTTTTAATTGAAAAGAATTACTTTTTGGCGCTGAGTTTTGCCATAAGCGCTTTGGGTAAAATTAAAGACAAAGGCTTAAGGGTATTTGCTATAGCCGAAGCTGTACAACATACCCAATTTGTGACTGAAGAAGTTGCTATGCAAAGGGCACTGTTATTGAATGGGGGAGGTTCTGATGGGCTAAATGACAGCCTTAAAAAGGCGAAAGAAATTTGTGAACCATTTTTTGCGGAAAATAATCTGGCAAAGCTTATGGTACCGTAGAACAATCCCTTTACGTAGCCACTCTTTTTAACGCAAACTTGTTTTTGAAATAACTTAACTTTGCGCCTGCAAAAATATGAAAACAAAAACCTTAAAAAGAGATAGAGTAAATATTATTACACTAGGTTGTAGTAAAAATATGGTGGATAGCGAAGTTTTAAGCGGTCAATTATTGGCTAACGACATAGATACCATTCATGAAAATGAAAAGCTAGACCATAATATTGTAATTATAAATACATGTGGTTTTATTGATAAAGCAAAAGAAGAAAGCATTAATACCATTTTAGACAATGTCGCTTTAAAGAAAAAAGGCAAGCTCGATAAAGTATATGTTACCGGCTGTTTAAGCGAACGTTACCGCAATAATTTAGAAGAAGAAATTCCTGAAGTAGATGCTTTTTTCGGTACTATGGAACTCCCACAAATTTTAAAGCAGTTTGAAGCCGATTATAAAGGTGAATTAATTGGCGAAAGACTACTTGCCACACCGTCACATTATGCTTACGTAAAAATAAGTGAAGGTTGCAACCGCACCTGTTCCTTTTGCGCTATACCATTAATGCGTGGCAAACACGTAAGCCGCACAATAGAAAGCATTGTAGATGAAGCAAAGCAATTGGTAAAACGTGGCGTTAAGGAAATTATGCTTATAGCTCAGGAGCTTACTTATTATGGCCTTGATATTTACAAAAAGCGAGAGTTGCCGAGGCTATTAAATGAATTGGCTGTTGTACCTGGTTTGGAGTGGATAAGATTGCATTACGCATACCCATCAAAATTTCCAATGGAGATTTTAGATGCAATGAATGCGCATGACAACATTTGCAAATACCTTGATATGCCTTTGCAACATGCTGCCGACAATATGTTGAAGGCAATGAAGAGAAACATAACAAGAGCTGAAATGGAAGAACTTGTAAATGCTATTAGAGAAAAGGTGCCTGGTATTTGTTTGCGTACAACTTTAATTGCCGGTTTCCCAGGCGAAACGAGAGAAGATGTAGAAGAACTGAAAACTTTTTTACAAAAAATGAAGTTTGACAGGGTAGGTATCTTTACCTACAGCCATGAAGAAGATACGAGCGCACATGGTTTGGATGATAATTTTTCAGCAGAAGAAAAAGAAGAACGTGCACAGGAGATAATGGAAGTGCAACAGGATATTTCTTTAGAAAAGAATGCAGAAAAGGTTGGTAAGATTTTTAAGGTGCTGGTTGATAAAAGAGAGAGTGGCAGATACATTGCACGAACAGAATTTGACAGTGTTGAAGTTGATAATGAAGTAATCATTAACAGTAAAAAAAAGTTGGTAATTGGTGATTTTGTTCAGGTTAAAATTACCAAAGCATTTGATTACGATTTGGAAGGAGAATTGGTTTAATATTTCGTATTTTATATTGATTTAAAACTCGATAATTTGGGTTCAATAAATTTGATAAATGAATTTTTCTTCTACTAAAATTTCTTACCGCAACACGAACTCTTTTTCCAGGGTTGTTCTGGATTATGTAGAAGGTGCTGAACAGTTAAAAGATT
>JBBRPX010000001.1:0-73379 GCA_038227505.1 Chitinophagales bacterium | reverse complement strand
CGATTGTTTTAGATCGTGATGGTGATGGCGTATTGGATGCTGATGATAAATGCCCTGACGTTGCTGGTTTAGTAACATTACAAGGATGCCCTGACAGGGATGGTGACGGAATAGCAGATGCGGAAGATAAGTGTCCTGATGTTGCAGGTTTAGCAAAATACCAAGGTTGCCCAATACCAGATACTGACGGTGATGGAATAAACGACGAGCAAGATAAATGCCCAACGGTTAAAGGTTTTGCACGTTACCAAGGTTGCCCAATTCCTGATACTGATGGAGATGGTATAAATGATGAAGAGGATAAATGCCCTACTCGTGTAGGACCTGCTAGCAATCAAGGTTGCCCGGTAATTGCAAAAGAAGTAATTGAGAAAATTAACTTCGCTGCAAAAAATGTATTCTTTAGCACAGCGAGTTACAAATTACTTCCCAAGTCGTTCGCTTCATTGAAAAGTGTTGCTGATCTTATGAAGTCAGATAATTCTCTGATGTTAGATATAGATGGTCATACAGACTCTCAAGGTTCTGATGAGTATAATCACGAATTGTCTCATAATCGTGCAACGTCTGTAAAAGATTACCTTGTAAGCCAAGGTGTAGAAGAGAGCCGTTTGAAAAGTACAGGATATGGCGAAACTAAGCCTGTCGCTGATAACAACACAGCTGCTGGAAGAGCAAAAAATAGAAGAACAGAGATGACAGTTAGAAATTTCTAATCGTTTCTTTAAATACTTAAATCCCCGTTCAATTTTGAACGGGGATTTTTGGTTTAATGTATCTACGACTGTTTAGTTTTTTAAACGTTTTAGTTAGGTATGTGATCCTTAAATTAGGTTAAATTAATGCTAAAATCTTTTATATGATTGTATAAGGTATCTCTCTCTATCGGCTTCCTTTTTACCTGACTAATCAGCGTTACAAGATCCTCGGTAGTCATTGTTGGCGTTTGTTCTTCGCTGCCTGCCATGCTGTATATTTTTGTAGTATCGTCAATTGTTCCATCAATATCATTTACACCGAACGACAAGGTAAGCTGAGCATTTTGCCTGCCAAGCATTGGCCAATATGCTTTTAAGTGAGCAAAATTATCGAGATAGATTCTGGCAATAGCATACATGCGCATATCTTCGGTTACAGTACTTTCTGCCACATAGCTCATATCGTTGTTGCTGTTCCTGAATTTCAATGGAATAAAGGTATTAAAGCCATGTGTTTTATCCTGTAAATCTCTCAGTTTACGCATGTGGTCAATTCTATGTTCATATTTTTCAATATGGCCGTATAGCATGGTCGCATTGCTGTGCATACCCAAATTGTGCGCTACTTCATGTATATGCAGCCATCCTTCTCCGGTAACTTTATCTCCTGCAATTTCTTTTCTAACATCTTCATGAAAAATTTCTGCACCTCCGCCTGGTAAAGATTGCAAACCCGCATCTTTTAATGCCTGCATTCCTTCTTCCACGGTCAGCTTTGCTTTTCTAAACATATAATCCAGTTCTACGGCAGTAAAACCTTTCACATGTAGATCGGGCCTGTGAACATGAATTTTTTGTATAAGTTCTATAAAATAAGCCATGTTCATTTTAGGATGCACGCCACCGACTATATGCACCTCTGTTATTGGTTTACCATCATAACTTTTTACAATATCCAGCATCTGATCTATGGTCAATTCCCACCCTTCCTCTTTGTTTGCATACAATCTTGAATACGAGCAAAATTTGCAACTAAAAACACAAACATTCGTTGGTTCAATGTGAAAATTTCTATTAAAATATGTTATGTCGCCGTGCAATTTTTCTCTGATAAAATTTGCCAATGTGCCTACTAAAGGAAGGTCAGCTTTTTCAAATAATATTTGGCATTCTTCGTCTGAAATTCGTTTACCTTCTTTCACTTTTATTGCAATCTTTTTTAAATCAGCATTGGCAGTAAAATTTATAACCGTATCTATTGAAACACTCATCTTTATAATTTTTGCAAATTTACGAAACATAATGTCTTAGTTTTTTATTACTAAACTTTACGTTTGCTTAAATGGGAATTAAACTACTATATAATTGATAGATTTTGGTGGAAATATTTTATTTGAAGCAAATAATAATTTGATAACTTACGAATCCATTATATCAAAACCATACCTCAGTAAAACAAAAAAAATGAACTTAAATTTTCGACTGACCACAATGAATTTTCTTCAGTTTTTTGTATGGGGAATTTGGTTAATATCGCTTGGTGGCTATATGTTTACATTGCCAGGTGACATGAGTGTGAGAGGAAGTCTTGTAGGTGCTACATATGGCACAATGGGTTGGGCCAGCTTATTTATGCCTGCATTAATGGGCATTATTGCTGATAAATACTTACGGGCCGAAATTGTTTTAGGTATATGTCATCTGCTTGCAGGTGTGTGTTTGTATTATGCCGGTACACTTACCAATGCGAATGATTTGTATTATGCTATATTCTTTACCAGTTGTTTTTATATGCCCACAATTGCTTTAAGCAATTCTGTTTCTTATACTTTACTCTCTAAAAATAATTTTGATGTTCAAAAAAGTTTTGCGCCAATAAGAGTCTGGGGTACGGTAGGTTTTATTGTTGCGGAGTGGCTGGTTGATTTGCTAGGTTGGACGGGTAATAACGAACAATTTAATTTCGCTGCAGTGGCGGAAGTTGCTACGGCAATGTTTTGTTTTACTTTGCCCGCCTGTGATATAAATAGAAGTACAGAGAAAAAGAGTATTTCGCAAATATTAGGGTTAGATGCTTTTGTGTTATTTAAAGACAAAAAAATGGCCGTCTTCTTTTTATTTGCTATGCTCATAGGAGCAGCATTGCAAATTACCAATATGTTTGGTACATCTTTTTTACTGGACTTTGGCTCAGTTGACGCATACAAAAATGCTTTTGCAGTAAAGCATTCCAATATCATGATTTCGCTTTCGCAAATTTCTGAAACTTTATTTATCCTTACTATTCCCTTTGTATTAAAGCGTTATGGCATAAAGAAAGTTATGCTCATTAGTCTATCAGCTTGGGTATTGCGATTTGCTTTATTTGGAATTGGTAACCCTGGTTCAGGTTTTATTTTCCTAATCTTGTCAATGATAGTCTATGGGATGGCTTTTGATTTTTTCAACATATCGGGTTCTTTGTATGTGGAAAAGCAAACGGACAGCAAGATAAGATCTAGCGCTCAAGGTTTATTTATGTTGATGACCAATGGACTAGGCGCCATATTTGGAGGTTTATTTGCGGGGAAAATAGTAGATTATTTCACGATTACTACAAACAATGTGAGTGTAAAAGATTGGCAAAGCATATGGTTTAGTTTCGCAGGCTATGCAGGAATTATATTGGTATTGTTCCTTTTAATATTTAGATATAAACATGCCGAAGAAGAGATTCTCGCTGTAAAAAATTAATAAAAAAAACGCCGTTTTTTACAAAGCAGCGTTTTTAATACTTTATGATAAATTATTTTAAAGCTTCTATCTTTTTTATAAAATTAGCTTTCGGCTGAGCACCAACTAACTTATCTACCACCTCACCATTCTTTAAAAATAATATTGCCGGTATACTCGTAATGCCATAGTTAGTAGATATCTGCGGATTTTGATCCACGTTTAATTTACCCACATTAATAACACCTTCATATTCTTTTGCTAGTTCTGCAATTACCGGCCCAATAGCTCTGCAAGGACCACACCATTCTGCCCAAAAATCTACTACAGTTAATTTATCTGAGTCAAGTACTTCTGTTTTAAAGTTTGAATCTGTGAATTCTAATGCCATAATATAAAATTTTAGTTTGTTATTTAGCAAGAACGTCTTGCTGGTTATCACATTTTATTACAAATCTATTACCATTATTTTTTTATGTACAAATGACATATCCACAATTGGGGTATAAGCATATTTGCTTAAAATTTCTGCTAGGCTGTCAGTACACTTACGCCAATATCAGTTCTTTTATTAAGATAAAAAGCCATATCATCGTTCATGGTAAAACTTTTTTCCAGTGTGTATAATCCTATTTTCAACTTGTCTTCAAAATCTTTTATCACGAATTTAAGGGTGGTTTTGCCTGGGTGCTCTTTTACATTTGTTTCAAAAAAATCAATCATTTCTTTTTTAATATCTTCTGGCTGTATTTCTATTTTTACTTCTCTTGTGAGTGTAGATTTTACAGTTTCTAATAAATGCAGTTTGTTTATTTTAAATTCATAATTATCACTGTTATAGCGTTGCTTAAAACCACCTTCCAACAATACGATGGTACCTTTTTCTAAGTATTTACTAAATTTTACGTAGTCTTCGCTAAACATAGCAAAATCGCATTTGCCACTAAAGTCCTCAATGTGCATAATGCCAAAGTTTTTTCCTGTTTTTGTAACCCTGTGTTGGCCATCTGTTACAAGACCTGCAAGCCTAAACACCCGAGATGGAGGAATAACATCTACTGCGTTTTTTATTTCTAAAAATTCTCCAAGCGAGGTAATACCGTAGTGTGTCAACTCAAATTTAAAATCGTCAAGCGGGTGTCCACTCATATACATACCTGTAACATCTTTTTCGAAGTTCAGTTTTTCTACAAGTTGCCATGGGGCGCATAGTGCAAGTTTGGGCGGTACAATATCCGGCATTTGTAAATCGCCAAAGAGTGTATTGGCAGAGCCTGCCGCCTGTGATTGAAAAACTGATCCAAATTTTACGATCTTATCTAATGAAAGCACATCTCCTGGTGCTGTAAAAAAATATTGGGCCCTGTGCATCTCTTTAAAACAATCAAAAGCACCGCTGTGAATTAAACTCTCCAGTGTTTTTTTGCTTACTGCCCTTAAATTCACACGTCTCACTAAATCGAAAACATCTTTGTAATTTCCATGCTTTTGTCGTTCTTCCACAATATTTTCTATGGCATTTTCTCCCACTCCTTTCATGCCGCTAAAACCAAATCTTATTTCTCCTGCTTCGTTTACAGCAAAACCATTGTTGGATTCATTAATATCTGGTCCCAATACTTTTAAGCCCATTCTTTTACACTCCTCCATGTTGAAAGTAATTTTTTCTATACTTCCTGCATGGTTTAGCACTGCCGCCATATATTCAGCAGGATAGTGGGCTTTTAAATAACCGGTTTGGTAAGCAACAAAAGCATAACAAACTGAGTGAGATTTGTTAAATGCGTATTGCGCAAATGCTTCCCAGTCAGTCCATATTTTTTCAAGTGTTTTAGCAGGATGACCTTTTGCTGTTGCACCGGTAATAAAATCGCCTTTCATTTTGTCCAGCGTTTTACGGTCTTTCTTTCCCATTGCTTTTCTCAAAATATCAGCCTGCCCTTTAGAAAAGCCGCCGAGCTTTTGAGAAAGTAACATTACCTGTTCCTGATACACCGTAATACCATAAGTCTCTTCAAGATGTTCCTGCATTTCGGGCAAATCGTAAGTAACTTCTTGCTTGCCATTTTTACGGGCAATAAAGTTTGGTATATAAGCCATTGGACCTGGCCTATACAAGGCGTTCATTGCAATGAGATCTCCAAATTTATCAGGTTTTAATTCCCGTAAATATTTTTGCATGCCGGGGCTTTCAAACTGAAATGTTGCGTTGGTATCGGCCTGCCTGTAAAGGTTATAAGTCTTTTCATCTTCAAGGGAAATATTATCAATTTCTATTGTAACGCCATGGTGCTGTTTAATAAGGGCTAAAGTTGTTTTTAAAATACTTAAGGTTTTTAACCCAAGAAAATCCATTTTAATCACCCCGGCTTCTTCAATAGAATTTCCTTCAATTTGTGTAAGCCATAATTCAGATTCTTTAGATGTGGCTACCGGCAATAATTCAGTAAGATCTTTTGGAGCAATAATGATAGCTGATGCATGTATGCCTGTGTTACGAACGGAGCCTTCAAGCTTTTCAGCTTCGTGCAACACCTTCGCCAGCTCATCTGTACCATTGTAAAATTCCCTAAGTTTTTTAATTTTTTCTACATCATCCGGTTGTAGTTGTTCCTTTTCTTCTAAAGATTTTTCTCCTCCCTTCGTTGCCTCTTTAGTGGTGATGGGAGCTGTAAGTAATCTCTTTAAATTCATACCCGGCCTCTCAGGTACTAAACCAGATAATGCACGACTTTGTTGTAATGGTAAATCCATTACCCTTGCAACATCAGCAATACTACTTTTGGCAGCCATCGTACCATAAGTAATAATTTGAGCCACCTGGTTTTTGCCATATTTATCTACCACATAATCTATCACTTTTTGTCTTCCTTCATCATCAAAATCGGTATCTATATCCGGCATTGATTTACGCTCGGGATTTAAAAAACGCTCAAAAAGCAGGTTGTATTTTATCGGGTCAATATTTGTAATTCCAATGCAATATGCCACCACACTTCCCGCAGCAGAACCTCTGCCGGGGCCAATAAAAACGCCGATTTCTCTGCCTGCTCTTATAAAATCGCTCACAATTAAAAAGTACCCGGCAAATCCCATTTCTCTAATTACACCTAATTCAAACTGTATCCTTTCTTCGGTGGTGGGTGTTAGTATTTGATAGCGATTTTTTGCACCTGTCCAGGTAAGATTCTCCAGGTATTCATCCTGGCTTTTAAAGTTTGCAGGTACCGTAAAATGCGGCAGAAGTATGTCTCTCTTAAGATCCAGCAAATCAATTTTACTTACAATTTCATTTGTGTTATCAATGGCTTCAGGCAGATCATGAAACACGTCTATCATCTGCTTTTGCGATTTTAAAAAGAACTGGTCGTTCGGAAAGGCGAATCTTTTTCCTTTAGAAGATAAATCATCATCCCCATGCTCCCGAGATGCAGGCGTTGTTTGCTTTTCGCCTGTGTTTATGCAAAGCAAAATGTCGTGTGCATTAAAATCCTCCTGCTCTACATAATGGCTGTCGTTGCTGGCAATAACTTTTACATTGTACTTTTTTGCAAATTTTAAAAGCACAGCGTTTACTTTATCTTGGTCAGGAATGCCATGCCTTTGTAATTCAACATAGTAGTCCTCCTGAAAAATATTTAGCCACCATTTAAATTCATTTTCACCTTCAGCTTCGCCCTTTTTTAAAATGGTTTGTGGCACGAGTGCACCGAGGCAACAAGTGGTTGCAATTAACCCTTCGTGGTATTTATGAATAAGTTGTTTATCTATTCTAGGGTATTTGCTGTACATCCCTTCTATATAACCAAGCGATGTAAGTTTCACTAAATTTTTATAACCTACATCATTCTTTGCAAGCAATATCTGGTGGTTACGGGGATCTTTTTCTTCTTTACTAAAAGTATTCCTCGTTCTGTCAGTTGTTATATAAAATTCGCAGCCTACAATTGGTTTTACTTTTAAAGTGCCATCATCGTTTTTGTGTTTGTATGCCTCCTTTACAAATTCAAAAGCACCAAACATATTTCCATGGTCGCTAATTGCTAATGCAGGCATTCCATCTGCAATTGCTTTTTTATACAAGTTTTTTATGGATGCTGCACCATCTAATAAGGAGAATTGTGTGTGTACATGTAAATGAGAAAAATTCATGGCGAATACCTTAAAGAAATGATGCTAAAAAAATACAAATATCGACTTTTAAAAAAGGAGTTTAAAAAGCTTTTTCCACACCGTATTTAAAATATGGGTATTAAAACCGATTTGTTACAGAAATGACAACAAGTGCTGATTGAGTATATTTTTCCCCGTTTTATTTGTATTTGTAGATTTGTACCCCTAAGTTTGCAATTGGAGCCAAGGAAATTTAATTATTAATTGTTGTAGGACAAGATTTTTAGCCCGGATTTTAACTAATAGATTAGCAAGGAATTATAGAAGCACAAATAACAAAGGAGATAGTCTTATACGTGTAAAACCAATATTTTACGTATGAAAAACTTGCTGTTTGTTTCTGTTGCGCTTAGCGTTTTTACAGTTACTTCACTAAACACGAATGCCCAAAGAAAAGTCAATTCGATAAATAATTTTAATTTGGGAGGGGAAGGTATTGTGTATTTACCATCTGAAATAAAGCCGATCGGTTTTAAAGCTACAGTTGCTTTTTTTGCTAAAAAAATGATGAAGCCTGTTGGAATGGCTACTGAATTTTGCAGCAGCCTACAATTTAAATATGCACAGGTACTAAATAGAAATGTAGAGTTAGTAACCAACACTTCCCTAATCGGATTTATAGATGATTGGTGGGGTACAAGGTACAGATATGGCGGAACTACCAAGAAAGGCATTGATTGCAGTAGTTTTACAGGCTTGCTAATGGGTTCTGTTTTTGGGTTTGCTTTACCTCGAACAGCGAGGGAACAATACGCAGTTTGTTCTAAATTAAAAAAGGACGACATGTTGGAAGGTGATCTTGTGTTTTTTAATACAAGAGGAGGGGTTAGCCATGTGGGCGTTTATTTGGGAGATGGTTTTTTTGTACACTCAAGCAGCAGTGCAGGCGTTACGATTAGCAATTTGGCTGATAGCTATTATCTCAGAAAATTTATTGGTGGTGGTAGAGTTGAAGGAGAACAATATGGGAAAATGAATTAATATTTCTTTTGATAAAAAAACACCCCCGAAATTTTTCTTCGGGGGTATTTTTTGTTTATTATTTAGGCTCTGAGAACGGCAACACTATTTAGCTAATTCAATTGAGTCATTTTGAGTGAACACATAAAAATTTTTATCAACCTTAAATGTTTTGCCGTCATACCATTTTTCGGTTTTTAATTTTTTCCATTTTGCTGTAGGTTTAATCCATTGCTCAGAACTATCTGCTTTCCCCAAAAACACTTTTACCGGAAGAATAAGATTGGCTACATTGTTTATCCACCTGTAATCAATTCTTTTTTCTTTTATTTTATATTGCAGCAAAGGTATTTTTGTCGTACGCAGATATTGATCAAATATTCCTTTAAGGTTAAGCCTAAGAAATGAACTTATGTAATTTTCAATTTCTGTGCTGGTAACTGTTTTATGGTAAAATGTTTTGTTTAACCCTAACAACATCTTTCTAAACTTTGCATCATTACTTGTGAGTTGCCTGATGAGGTGAATCATATTCGCCCCTTTGTAATACATATCGCTACTGCCTTCTTTGTTAACGCCATAAGGACCAATTATAGGGATGTCATTCTCAATATTTTTTCTTATGCCTTCCACATAAGTTTCTCCTGCGCTTATGCCCCAGTAATATTCAGTAAAAAGTGTTTCGCTGTAATTTGTAAATCCTTCGTGAACCCACATATCTGCTATATCTTTTGTGCAAATACTGTTTGCAAACCATTCATGTCCACTTTCGTGCACTATAATAAAATCCCATTTTAACCCTTCTCCGGTTCCAGATAAATCTCTGCCGGCATAACCCATTTTAAAACCGTTTCCGTATGCAACTGCGCTCTGGTGTTCCATGCCTAAATGTGGTGCTTCAATAAGCTGGTATCCATCTTCATAAAAAGGGTAGGGACCAAACCAATACTCAAAAGCTTTCATCATTTTTGGCGCATCAGTAAATTGTTTTTTAGCTTTTTCAAGGTTATATTCCATCACCCAATAATTCATGTCTAAATTGCCGTTAAGCCCAGGATATTTTTCAGAGAAATTTACATATTTGCCAATGTATGGAACAATACAATAATTATTAATAGAATTGATAACTTTATATGAGTACAACATTTTACTGTTGGAGAGTATTTTTTTCTCAAAAAGTTTACCGTTGCCTATTGCTATTAGACTATCAGGTACAATCATCCGCAGGGTAGCGCCACTATCAGGTTTATCGCTTTGTATATCTTTACAGGGGTACCACACGCTTGCTCCGAGCCCTTGGCATGCCACGGTCATCCAGGGATTATTGTTCTTATCTTTCTTCCAAATCCAACCACCATCCCACGGTGGGCGCACAGCTTCTCTCGGCTTGCCGTGAAAATAAAATGTGATGGAACGAATGCCTGGTTTTATTTTGTAGTGGGTGGCAGTATCTCGGTATTCCAACCAATATACATTTCCTTCTCTTGAAAATTGGTAAGAAGCATTGTTGTCTTTCACGCTATCTAATACCATCGGCTCCTGTAAATCGATTTGCATCATTTTTGCGCCCTCATCAAAAAATAACATCGTATTTTTTCCTTCAATAGTTTTAGTGGAATAGTTTGGCTCAACAGTAATATCATAATGTAAAACATTCCATTGCTGCCTAAAAATACCATTGCTACCACGTAAAGTATCAGCATGAGTAAAAACTTTTTTATTTTCACCCAATTGAGAAAAGGCCTGAATAAAAAAAGTACAAAATATTATAAATACAAAAGCCTTTTTTTTTTCGCTGATCATGCTGAATATTTTAATAATCTAATTTATGATGTTTAAAGCAGCCGAAAGTATAAATTTGTTTTAATGGTATACCGCAAATATGAAATGAATTTATACATGAGAGGAAAGATTTTTTTTTCCGGATGTTGTATTTTTTCTTTTATTCTTTTTTTTCTTTCATGTAATGACCATAACCATACTGATAAAAAAATATTCAGGTACAACGAAACAAGTGGTATTGCATCTTTAGATCCAGCTTTCGCAAAAAACCAATCCATTATGTGGGCCATACACCAGCTATACAACACTTTAATCGAAGTTGACAGTAATATGCAGTTAAAGCCTTCCATAGCCTCATCTTGGCAATTTAGTGATAGCAATAAAACGATTACTTTTCAACTTCGCAACGATATTTATTTTCAAAATGATGAATGTTTTAAAAATGGGAGAGGGCGTAAGCTTGTTGCAGCAGATGTTGCCTTTAGTTTTAATAGAATTATAGATAAAAGTACAGCAAGCCCGGGCTCATGGATTTTTAACAACAGAGTTGCAGAAGATAATGCTTTTACAGCAATCAACGATTCTACTTTCCAAATAAAACTGCAAGTACCTTTTCAGCCAATTTTAGGTATTCTAAGTATGCAGTATTGTTCTATTATTCCTTACGAAGCTTTTGAAAAATATGGAAACGATTTTAGGCGACACCCGGTTGGTACAGGCCCATTTGCATTTGTTGCTTGGGAAGAAGGACAGGCACTAATATTAAAGAGAAACGATCGTTATTTTGAAAAAGACATTGACGGGAAGTCTTTACCATACATTGACGGCATAAAAATAAATTTTTACGACAGTAAGGCAACAGAGTTTTTAGAATTTCAGCAAGGTAGACTTGATTTTATAAATGATATAGATCCTTCATTTAAAGATGAAATACTTTCTAAGACTGGTAACTTAAAGGCAGAATGGAAAGATAAAATTGAGCTGCAAAAACATCCTTATTTAAACATAGAATTTTTTGGCATATTAGCAGATAGCAACAATGTTCTTGTAAAAAAATCGCCTTTAAAATTACTAAAAATAAGGAAGGCAATTAATTATGGAATTGATAGAAAAAAGATGATGCTGTATGTAAGAAATTCTATCGGCACAGCGGCAGAAAGTGGTTTTGTACCTCAGGGATTACCTTCCTTTAATAATGAGAAAGTAAAAGGTTATAGTTACGATCCAATAAAAGCAAAACAGTTATTGGCGGATGCTGGTTTTGCAGATGGTAGAAACTTACCTGAAATAAAATTACTAACCATACCCATTTATGCAAACCTTGCTAGTTATGTTGCAAACGAATTAAAGCAAATTGGGATTACAGTAAAAGTAGAAGCCATGCAAAAAAGCTTGTTGCTTGAACAAACATCAAAATCGCAGGCGGTGTTTTTTAGAGGCAGCTGGATTGCCGATTACCCCGATGCTGAAAATTATCTAAGTGTTTTTTATAGTAAGAACCCGGCGCCACCTAATTATACTCGGTTTAATAACGTTGCATTTGATGAATTGTATGAGCGTGCATTATCACAGACGAATGACAGCTTACGTTACGAAACATACCAACAAATGGATAAAATTATTATTGCAAATGCGCCCGTTGTGCCACTATGGTATGACGAGGCAATTCATCTTGTTCAAAAAAATATAAAAAACTTTGTGCCGAACAGTTTAAATATGTTGGAGTTGAGAAGGGTAACTAAATAAAAGCATAAAAAATAGCGATACCGGTGAGCATCGGTGATTAACTAGCAAGTCAATAGCTTATTTTTTTGTTATAGTCTTGATGTACGTTTCTTTTCCTGCAACGATTTCTAAAATATAATTGCCCGATGAAATATTACCAAGATCGTTTGCCATAATAATATTTAATCCTTTTTGCACAAAAGTTTTTCTCGTAAAGATTTCTTTTCCATCAAATGATAATAGACGATACTGAGCATTTCCATCTTGAGAAATATTTATGGACATTTTTAAATTGTCAATAAATGGATTTGGATAAACTAAAATCTGCCCAGTTAGTGTTCCCATTAATTTTAAAGGAACAATTTTAGAGTAAGTGAACTTTTCGTTTAAATCAACAATTTTTAAACGATAATAAATGATTGATGCAGTAGTATTCACGTAATCTTTGTACTGATAATACTGCGTAAGTGACGTCGTTCCGTTACCATTAACTGATGCTATTTTTTTAAAGTTTATACCATCTTCACTTCTTTCGACATCAAAATACTTATTGTTGAATTCATTTTCTGTACTCCAGGTTAAATAAGCAGACTTGTTTTTTAAAACAGCGGAAAAGGAGATTAATTTTACAGGAAGTGGACCACTACCTGGTGTTGCCGTCTTGACCGTAAATGCAAAAACACCCGGGAAATATTTGTCAGCTTCAGTTCCAAATTCTAATTGTATTTCTGTTGCATTTGGTAATATATCATAACCAGTTCCTACTTCGACTTCATCTATATCAATTCCCATTTGATTTGTAAAATCTGAATTTTTAGCATTTACAAAAACACCGTTTTTAGAAATGCTCCCGTTAAAAAAATTGGTTGCAGGGTTTGCACCGTTGCTGACAGTTACACCATTAATTTTTAAATAATCACCGGACGGGCTTGCCGCAGAAGAAGAAATGTTTGCATCACCCTCCCAAGCCATCAGACTTAGACTTGCGTCACTTAAAGCAAGTGTATTGTTTGGGACATTGAGTCCGGTAAGCGTTACAGTTTGACTAATAGAATTACCATTATTATAGACCTGCGAAAATCCATCATAAATCCGCACACTATTAAGCGGCAATAAGTTATTTTCAAAAGCAACTACAATGCACCAGCCCGCATAATTTCCGCCATAACTTGCAGAGCCTTCCGTCATCGGTATTTGTGCAATGCTGTAAGTTCCTGTACCATTATTTAGAATAAAACTTTTTACATCTACATAAGCTTGGTATACTGTTGTTGAGCCATTCACAATGTAAGTATCAGCATCATTAGCTGAAATCAAATCAGTGTATATTCCTGATGTTCCTTTTCTTATTTTAATTTTTTTGAGGGTGTCGGGATAACTATTTAATATGGAATTGGCAATTTTACCTCCCCAGTATAATCGGGCATATTTAATAGTATTCGTACCTGCAGGTAAAACAAGATCAGCCGTGGAAGAATTTGAAGTATATGCGGGTGTAGCGGAAAGCCTCAAATCAAAAAAACAAGTGTTGCTATTTGGTGTAATTTGGTGAATTTCTACAGCAATTATATTATTGCCAACATTGAAATACGAGGAAGGGATAGAGAAACTTTCCCAGGTAGAAAAATTTGCATTGATGGCCGGGCTGTTATAATTTATAACTCCCGCCGGCATATTAAGCCTTTTAACTTCCACACCATTTACGTAAATGATGGCAGCATCATCATAACTTATAGAAAAATTGAACGTGCTATATAAAGCCGGCGTTGCGAGGGATATGGTTTTTAAAAAGTAATTAGTAGCAGCAGGTAATAAGGTAGTATTTTGATTTCGATTATATCCAAAACTTGCGTTTGAATTTACCCAATTATCTGTGGGATTATTTAAAGTTTGCCAACTGGACCCCAAATCAGTATTAGGAAAATTGTAATTCCAGCTTTCTCCAGCTTGAATTACGTTTAAAATTGGAATTTGAAAGTCTGTTATTACCGGCTGCATATTTTCCTCATCGTTCCCGTATTGACTAAAACCTACTCCACCTACTCCATTTGCAGGATTACCACTTTCATTCATTTTGAGAAGATTGGCAGTTGAGTTGTCAATAATCTGCATACTTGTGTTTCCGAAAATGGCAGTACCCCCTTTTATATTCTGAGAGAATATTTGGGTAAATGGTCTTATATTTTGCCCTTTTACTACGGGGCACAATAACATTGATAGCCCTATTAATATAGCGAAGTACTTTTTGTGCGTAAGCATCTTTTTTTATTTTTTAGATCAAAAAAAAGGCTCACAGGTTGAGAGGAATGATTTTTTAAAAGGAAAGTCGGAATATTTTTTTGTGGATTGTAACGGATTGCTACCCAGTTAAGTCTTGAAGATAACAAAATGTTGTAACATGGATAAAATAATTATTAATTTAAGCGAGGTGCTTCAGATATTTTTCAACTTTAGGCCTAACAACAAACTGGCAATAGGCTGCACTCCCGTTGTTGTTGTAATAATTTTGGTGATAATCTTCTGCTACATAAAAAATTGTTGCGGATTCAATCAACGTTACGATAGGGTTCTTAAATTTGCCAGATTCATTTAATTGTTTTTTATAATCTTCCGCAATTTTCTGCTGATAATTGTTGGCATAAAAGATAATGCTTCTGTATTGTGTGCCTACATCATTTCCTTGTCTGTTCACTGTTGTTGGATCATGTGATTCCCAAAAAACTTTTAAAACATCATCGTAGGAAATTATACTACTGTCAAAAGATATCCTTAGACATTCGGCGTGGTTGGTTGTACCGGTGCAAATATCTTTGTATGTTGGATTTTCGGTATCGCCTCCGCTATAACCACTTTCGACTCTTGTAACTCCTTTTACCAATTGAAAAACCGCTTCGGTACACCAAAAACAACCGTTTCCTAAAATTGAAACTTCTATATTTTCTGCCATAATTTGGTTTTTTGTATTAATAAATTCTCATTTCAATCAGTATTAGGGAACTTTTATTTCAGGTTCTCCACCTTTCATTTTAGTTGGATCAAAATTCCCGTTTGCATCTCTAATTGTTTTTTCTGCAGAATATTTTTTTGGTGATGCACCTGCGAAAAGGTTGGTTGTCATAACCCATTTTCCATTTTTCCATAGAAATCCGTTGTATTCACCATCGGGTACCAATGTCCACTTTTTGTTTGGGGTATTACTTTCTGAAGATAACTCATCGAAAACCACTGCTCCCAAATCTTCATCAAATGTTAGCCTTGCAGCTGCTTCTTTTTTATATTCTAAAATGTAACGAGCCATTTGCTTTTGATATTCGTTGCTGTTTTCTATTACAAAAAGCTTATTCCCAAAAACTGGTTTGCCATTCACAAATTGTAAAACATCCATTATTTTTTTGTCACTTTTTATGTTGTTTTCATCAAAGCCTAGCAGGGTATAAAAAGTTTCTCCCTTATATTCTTTTTGAATGATTTTATAATAAACTGCGCCCATCCAACCATTGTTATCTGCAATAGTATCGGCTTGGTTTATTGTAATATCTGACCTATCAATTAGTGGGAAAGCTTTTAACGAACCATCAGCTGTTTTCATTTGAATAGCACCATGCTGCCTGATGGTATTTTCATTGATCATTAATTGCCATGTAAATATTTTAAAAGAACTATCTGGCGCATACAATTTTGAAATGTTGACGATAGAATCGAAGGGATGATTAAAAGAATTTTTTGTTCTTAATGCACGAACAAAAATTCTGGTAAAAGCACTGTCTGCAAAAAAGCGATCTGCCGCATCTCTGCCCTGTACTATTTTTAACCCGACGGTTTTTAGAGAGTCTTCTTTTTTAAGCAAAAATAATTTGTCGGCAGTAGATATCTGTTGCGCAGAAAGTGTAGAAGTAGCAAAAAGTATCATTAAAAGCGTTACCCAAATTTTCATTGGGTAAATATATTAAATCAAATACTATTGCATCTTTACTTGATGAACATATTCAATTCTTTAACGAAAACTTACAACAGATTGTTGGCAAATGCAATTAATGATGGAAAAACTGCATCAATATTTTCATCTTTTAAATCAACCTCAGGTCTTGTAGTTGGCAAAAAAATAGTAGAAGCACCCAAGTTTTTGCCAAACTGCATATCACTCAAAGTATTGCCAACCATGAGGGCTTTTGTAAGATATATTTCCGGTAAATCTTTCACAGCTTGTAATCCCATTCCAATATTTGGTTTCCTGCAAGGGCTGATGCTGTCTACGTCTTTACAATAATAAATGGCATCAATCCTCCCGCCATTTTCTTCAACGGCTGCTTTCATTTTTTTGTGAAGAAATAAAAGATCTTCCTCCTTGGTAACGCCTTTGCCAATGCCTCTTTGGTTGGTAACAACAATAATATATTTAAATTTTTTTGAGAAGATTGCCATTGCCTCTAACACACCATCATAAAACTGAAACTCACTCCAAGTATGAATATAATCGTTGGCTTTTTCGTGGTTTATAACACCATCTCTATCTAAAAACAAGGTCCATTCTGTATTAATTTCTTTTATGTTAAGCATTATATTTTTCTTTAATTTCCTTATTGGCTTTTTTAAAATCTTCTGGTACTCCAATATCTATAAAATAGCCATCGTCGGCTATGCCAATCATGGTAAGTGTATCTAAATATTTTTCTAAAAAATCTTTTTCAAAAGAAAATTTTTGGGGTAGAATTATTTGGTTAAAATGGAATCGATTCATTACATAAACACCACCATTAATTAATCCTGGTTGCATATATTTTTTTTCTGTAAAACCTGTTATTACATTATTTTTATTAACAGTAACAGCACCATATCTATCAAAGTTTTGCATTGGTTTTAATGCGAGGGTACAGGTACTATTTTTATTAATATGTTCAGTAAATAGATGTTTAATATTTACTTCAAATAAAGTGTCGCCATTTACTATAAGTACATTTTCGTCCTTACACAATTGCATGGCAAGTTTAATAGCACCACCTGTTCCAAGCGGTTCTTTTTCTACAGAAAATTGTACATGTAAAAATGAATAATTTTCGTTTATATACTGGTTTATTACTTCGTGCATATAGCCAAGAGAGAAAACCAAAGATTTTATTCCTTGCGATTGCAAATAGGTGATAACCCAATGCAGAAAAGGTTTACCGGCTACGGGCGCCATGCATTTTGGTAAGTCTGCCACTTCGCTGCGTAAACGTGTGCCAAGACCACCCGCAAGTATGATACATTCTTTTATTGGCAAGAAATGAGTTTTAAAATATGATGTGGATTAAAAATATTGTTCCTCAACAAGCTGGCAAATAATATGACCGAGAAGTATATGGCTTTCTTGAATTCGGGGCGTATCTGTTGAAGGTACGTTTAACAAAATATCGCATTCGTCTTTCATTTTACCACCGGATGCACCTGTGAACCCTATATTAGTCATGCCTTTCTGCTTGGCAGTTTCTATAGCTTTTAAAATATTAACGCTGTTGCCAGATGTGCTAAGCCCAACAAGAACATCGCCTTTTTTGCCAATGCCATTAATCATGCGGGAGTATACCACATCAAAACTATAATCGTTTGCTACCGCAGTCATGTAAGATGTATTTACGTGCAATGCTTCAGCTGGAAGAGCATCTCTGTCTTTGTAAAAACGACCGCTAAATTCAGCTGCCAAATGTTGTGCATCTGCAGCGCTGCCACCGTTGCCACAAAACAATATTTTATTACCGTTTTTAAAGGCGGCTGTTATAACGTCAACTGCGGAATGAATACTATCAATCATTTTTTCATCTGCTAAAATTGATAACTTGGTATCTATAGAAGCCTGAATGATGGAACGGATGGTTTGTTTCATTTAAAATATTTGTTCGGCAAATTTATGGATTGTGAATGACTATATAATATGAAACAGAGTAGTTAAAAAGTTGAAAAAAGAGTTAACAACAAAGGGCTGCGGGATAGAAGTGGAAATCCTTTTTATATCGCTTTAGCGAATAAAAAGATTGTAACGCATAGCCCGATCAAATGTTGAAAATAGTTCCAATGTTCAAAGCCCCAAACCTTTTAAGCTGACCAGGTTGTAAGTCCATATTTTGTGAACGAATACTTTTTTATTTCTCCACCAAATTGCTCTAAAGCATTTTTAACAGCGTATCTGGTATTACCCGGGCAATAAAAAATCATAAAGCCACCGCCACCTGCTCCGCTTATTTTTCCACCTGATGCACCGGCTTTTTTTGCAGCGTCATAAATTGCCTCAATATTGTTGTTGCTAATATTTGCTGCCATATTTCTTTTTTGCGTAAAACCATAATCGAGTATGGAACCGATATCGTTTACTTTACCTCTCAGTAAAGCCTCCTTCATTAATTGAGCCTGTTCTTTTAAATTATGCATAGCATCAATACTTTTTTCGTTGTTGGCTTTTACATTTTTTACCTGTTCGTTAATGATGGTAGCGCTCTCTCTTGAGGTGGCTGTAAAAAACAACAACAAATTATTTTCCAGCTCGTGCATGTATTGCGGGCGAATGCGCAAAGGGTTTACAATTACTTTGTCTTCTTTATAAAACTCCATAAAATTTACGCCGCCAAATGTAGCAGCATATTGATCCTGCCTGCCGCCCGAGAGTTGCAAATCGTTCCTCTCAATATCAAATGCGTAATGTGCAATATCGTAATCGCCAAGTGGCAGTTTAAGCATTTCAACAAAAGCGCCAATAATAGCAACCACAAGGGTTGAAGAAGTGCCAAGTCCTGACCCTGCCGGCGCATCTACAAAAGTTGTAAGCCTTAACCCTTGCTCAGGAAATGGGTAGTCTTTTTGTATTCGGTTGTAAACACCTTTTAATAAATCTAAAGTTCCGTTTAAAGGTAAATTATTTGTAAAATGGTATTGTTCCATTTCGTTTCTGTCAGGTGCTTCTACTATGATTATTTTTTCGGCTAACATTTCAATTGATGCATGTGCGGACAATGAAATGGTAGCATTTAATATGGCACCGCCAAATAAATCTGCATAAGGACTTACATCTGTACCACCACCTGCAAGACCAATGCGCAGGGGCGCTTTGCTGCGAAAAATCATGATGTTATTTTAGTTTGGCAATGTACAAAAAAAACCTCATCCCAACCCTACTCCAAAGGAGAAGGAACTGGAAGATTATGATACTAAAAATTTTCCATTATTTTTGCGCCATGACAATAGAACAAATAAAGGCTCTTCGAGACCGTACAATGGTTTTGAGGAGATTTCTTTGACGTAGAAAACCGAGAATCAAAGATTGCAAACGATAAACAACTTTCCCTTTCGCCGGGCTTTTGGGATGACAATGCCAGGGCAACTTCCATTTTAAAAGAAACCAAAGTAAATGAGTACTGGGTAAACATGTTTTACGCTGTAAGTACTGCTGTAGAAGATTTTGCGGTACTTTTTGAGTTTTGGAAAGCAGGTGATACCACGGAAGAAGAAGTGAGAGAAGCTTTTGACGATGCAGTAAACAAGGTGGAAGAAGCAGAATTTAAAAGTACATTAAATGAGCCCGAAGATGAACTGCCTGCCATGCTGCAGATTAACAGTGGCGCAGGGGGAACAGAAAGCCAGGACTGGGCAGAAATGCTTGCCCGTATGTTTAGAATGTATGGTGAAAAACAAGGTTGGACCGTTACAGAAATGGACTGGCAATGGGGCGATGGTGCCGGTATAAAAACCTGTACTTATAAATTTGAAGGGGCGTTTGCTTATGGTTTTTTAAAAAGCGAAAGTGGTGTGCATCGCTTAGTACGAATTTCGCCTTTTGACAGTGCAGCTCGCCGGCATACCAGTTTTGTAAGTGTAAATGTTTATCCACTGGTTGACGATTCAATTGTAATAGATATTAACCCTGCGGATGTGAAAATGGAAACTTCCCGAAGTGGAGGAGCAGGTGGGCAGAACGTAAATAAAGTTGAAACAAAAGTAATGCTGACGCACATTCCAACAGGTATTGTGGTTGTCTGCCAGCAGGATAGGAGCCAGTTGGGAAACAGAGAGCTTGCCATGCAAATGCTAAAGAGCAGATTGTATGAGATAGAACTACAAAAGCGCAACGAGATAAAAGATGCCGCCAATAGTAAGAAGAAGAAAATAGAGTGGGGCAGCCAGATACGTTCCTATGTTTTTCACCCCTACAAAATGATAAAAGACCACCGTACCGATTATGAAGTAGGCAATGTAGGACCAATAATGGATGGTGAAATTGATGGATTTATAAAAGCATATTTGATGGCGGAGAAGGAGGAGGTGTAGATGTAATTAGTAATTAATTTATAGTAACTTTCCGTATGAAAATGACTAAACCTATATTGGCAAAAAGGATTTTTTGGGACGTTGATTTTGAAAAAATTGACTACGATAAAAAATATAAATTTGTTATAGAAAGAACATTTGAGAGAGGTGATATTGATGATATAAGACAAGTGAGAAGATATTACGGAGATGAAAAAGTAATAGAAGCGCTTATTACTGCAAGATATTTGTTTGATGAAACAATTGAATTTTGTTCAGGTCTTTTTGATATTCCTAAAGAAAAATTTAGATGCTATATATTAAAACAGTTAAACCCGATACCTTCTCTTTACTGAAAAAATTGATGCTCATAAAGGAATTACAACATTTCAATTTGGTCGGTGGCACAGCTTTGTCTCTGCGTTTTGGTCACAGAATTTCAATTGATTTGGATTTGTTTTCTCATAACCACTTTGATAATGAACAAGTCATTGAAAGTTTAAAAACAAATTTCGGAAAAAGCCTTCAATTAATTTCTAACCCCAACAATAAGCTTGGAGTTTTTTCTTTTATTGATGAAGTGAAAATTGATATTTGCAGGCATAATGGAATTCTGATAGATGAAGTTTTTGAAGAGGACGGGATAAGGATGTGGGGTTTAAAAGATATTGCTGCTTCTAAGGTAAATGCGATATCGAAAAGAGCAACCAAAAAAGATTTTTGGGATATAAATGAGCTGCTGGACATTTTCGGTATAGAAGAAATAGCAAAATTTTATAGAGAAAAATACAATCCGATGCTTGCAATTGCTGTTGCAAAAATGATTACCTATTATGCGGATGCTGAAGATTCGGAAACACCAAATTGTTTAAAAAAGAAAACCTGGTCGAAAGTAAAAAAAGAAATTTTTAAGAAAATAAACCTTCAATTTAAATAAACCTATGCAATACGGCTCATTTTATTACCCGCTACCAATCAACGAACCCGTGCTTAATTATGCAAAAGGGTCTAAAGAAAAACTTGCGCTAAAAGCAGCATTAAAAGAATTTAAAAGTACAAAAATAGATGTGCCAATGTACATTGGTGCTGATGAAGTACGTACAGGAAAAACAGTAAGTATACGTCCGCCGCACGAACACAAACACGTGCTTGGGCAATATCATATCGGTGATGCTGGCCATGTAAAAAAAGCAATTGCCGCTGCCTTAAAAGCAAAAGATAAATGGGCAAATATGAGCTGGGAAAACCGGGCAAATATATTTTTGAAAGCCGCTGATTTATTGGCTACCAAATACCGTCCGCATATTAATGCAACCACCATGCTCGGGCAAAGTAAAAATGCCATGCAGGCTGAAATAGATGCAAGCTGCGAGTTGATAGATTTCCTTCGTTTTAACGTTCACTTTTTAAGTGATATTTATCAAAAGCAACCAATTAGCAGTCCTGGTATTCATAACCGTTTAGAGTATCGTCCGCTGGAAGGATTTGTATTTGCTTTGACGCCATTTAATTTTACAGCTATTGGCGGCAATTTACCTACAAGTGCCGCTATGTGCGGTAATGTGGTTGTTTGGAAATGTGCCAATACACAGGTGTACAGCGCACAGATGTTTATGAATATTTTAAAAGAAGCAGGTTTACCAGATGGTGTTATAAACCTTGTTTTTGTTGATGGCCAGACAATCGGAGATGTAATTTTTAACCATCCTGAATTTGCCGGATTACATTTTACAGGCAGCACAGGAGTTTTTAATAAAATGTGGGAGACTATTGGTAAAAACACACCAATCTATAAATCTTACCCACGAATTGTCGGCGAAACCGGTGGTAAAGATTTTGTGATTGCACACAAGAGTGCCAATGTAGATGCAGTAGTGACAGCACTTGCAAGAGGAGCTTTTGAATACCAGGGACAAAAATGTTCAGCAGCATCCCGTGCATATATTCCAAGCAACCTTGCTGCGGAAATAAAAAAGAAACTGGTAGAAATGGTGAAGACCATGAAAATGGGAACGGTAGAAAACTTTACCAATTTTATAAATGCGGTTATAGATGAAAAGAGTTTTGATAAGCTCGAAGGTTATATAAAAAATGTTCGTAAAAAAGACAGCGGTGCAAAAATATGGGTAGGAGGTAAGTGCGATAAAACAGAAGGATATTTTATTGAGCCAACCATAATTGAAGCAACAGATCCGTATTATGTAACTATGTGTGAAGAATTATTTGGCCCCGTATTGACCATTTATATTTACGATGAAAATAAATATGAAGAAACATTGAAACTGGTTGACAGCACTTCGCCATACGCACTTACAGGGGCAGTTTTGGCACAAGACAGGTATGCAGTTGAATTAGCGGTTAACAAACTGCGAAACAGTGCAGGAAATTTTTATATAAATGATAAACCAACCGGTGCAGTGGTAGGGCAGCAACCATTTGGTGGTGCAAGAGCAAGTGGAACAAATGATAAAGCCGGTTCGCAGTTAAATTTATACCGTTGGTTAAGTGCACGTACAATTAAAGAAACATTTGTGCCTGTGGTAGATTACAGGTATAGTTTTATGGAAGAGGCATAAAGTATTTAACCGCAAAAACGCTGAGCTCTATTTTAACTATTTGTGCTTGCCATCTTTGCGGTTTATATTTTTCAATATCTGTATTAAGATTTTCGAAAGATTTGTAATTAATTTCTTTTTAGAAAAAAATAAAAAATGAACACTCTTCTTACTTCACAACAGTTTATCCTAATCATTAACAGGCTTGCCCAGCAGTTAATAGAAAATGATGATGATGTAGTTGACACAATTTTTATTGGCTTACAGCCTCGAGGTGTATATATAAGTGATAAAATTATTGAGCAAATAAAATTACTTTGCCAAGGCAAAGAGATAAAATATGGTATTCTAGATATTACATTTTACAGAGATGATGTAAGATCAGAAATTCATGTTTCAAACAAAACTGAAATACCTTTTAACATTGATGGTAAAAAAGTAATCTTAATTGATGATGTGCTATATACTGGAAGAACAATACGTGCAGCTTTAGATGCGCTGCAAGATTTTGGAAGGCCAAAAAAAGTAGAGCTTTGCGTACTGGTAAACAGAAGGTTTGACCGAGAACTTCCCATACAACCAGATTATTGTGGAAAAACAATTGATGGACAATTTCACCAAAAAGTAAAAGTTATTAAAACGAGTGGAGAAGTAATACTGGAGAATGAGTAGTGAAATTAATTAAAGAATAATGTCATTTGAGTTCTATTTTTTAATTTCTTTCTTAAAAAGCTTTTGTTTATAATTTTTAGTAACAGCAAAAATTACCCATTCCCTTATTTTTTCTCAATTTCATTTTTTTACAATAGCTTCGATGCTTAATGCAACTATCTACAAAACATTTAATAGGCATTAAAGAACTTTCTGCGGAAGATATAACCCTCATTTTACAAACTGCGATTCAATTTAAAGAAGTTTTACAACGTCCTGTAAAAAAAGTTCCATCACTTAGAGATGTAACTATTGTAAATTTATTTTACGAAAACAGTACCCGAACACGTATTTCTTTTGAGTTAGCTGAAAAAAGATTGGGTGCAGATTCTATAAACTTCAGCGCATCAGCCTCGTCAGTATCAAAAGGAGAAACCTTGCTTGATACTGTAAATAATATCCTTAGTATGAAAGTGGATATGGTAGTAATGCGTCATCAAGCAAGCGGAGCGGCACATTTTCTTGCCAAGCATTTACGTAACACAGCAATTATTAATGCCGGAGATGGCACAAATGAACATCCGACACAAGCATTGTTAGATGCGTTTTCAATTAACGAAAAAATAGGGGAGCTTGCAGGAAAAAAGATTGTTTTGGTAGGTGATATTATGCACTCAAGAGTTGCACTGAGTAATATTTATTTGTTGAAAAAAATGGGGGCTGAAGTGATGGTAGCCGGTCCACCAACGCTGATACCAAAGTACATTAAAGAAGCACTGGGTGTAAAAGTGGAGTATGATCTTAAGAAAGCATTAGAGTGGTGCGATGTGGCAAATGTGTTGCGCATACAACTCGAAAGGCAAAAAAAGGTATTATTCTCTACTTTAAGGGAATACAACCTAGCTTACGGCGTTACAAAAAAAATGTTAGATAGTATTGGTAAAGAAATAGTGATTATGCACCCGGGTCCAATTAACCGTGGGGTTGAAATTGATAGTGATGTAGCTGATGGAAATAATTCGATCATTTTGCAACAGGTTGAAAACGGTGTAGCCGTTAGAATGGCCGCATTGTATTTATTGGCTGAGAGAAAATAATTTACTTACTTCAACATTTATATTTATTTATTTTATTAAAAGTCCAGTATTAAACTGTCCGTTTAAGATCTATCAAACCCAATAAAATTTACAAAAAGTGAGAATTTGCCTCTTCCCCGGAACATTTGATCCCGTTACGCTCGGCCACACCGATATAATAGATAGAGCATTGCCTTTGTTTGATAAGATTGTTATTGGCATTGGTAGAAACATCAATAAAACGCCCATGTTTAGCGACCAGCAAAGAATTGATTGGTTGAATGAAATTTATGCTGATAATGATAATGTAGAGGCTGTGTTGTATGACGGGCTAACAGTAAGTTGCTGCAACGAAATAGGTGCTAAGTTTATACTGAGAGGTATTAGATACGTAAATGATTTTGAATACGAAAAAGCAATAGCTGATATGAATCGCAGCCTTGCAGATAATATTGAAACGGTGTTCCTTACTTGTCTTCCACAATTCACCTCAGTAGCATCTACATTGGTTAGAGATGTACTTAGAAACGGGGGAGATGTATCAAGATTTTTACCAAAAGCAGTTAATAAATCAATCAAGAAAATTTATAAAGTTGGCAAACAATAATATTTGGTTTAATAAGAATTTAACCATTGCAGATCTTCATATCACTCAAAATACAATGGGCACGCATCTTGGCATGCAATGGGTGGAAATGGGAGATGATTACCTAAAAATGAGCATGCCTGTAGATGAAAGAACGAAACAGCCTTATGGATTGTTACATGGTGGAGCAAGTTGTGCCTTAGCTGAAACTATTGGTAGTGTTGCTTCTTACTACGTTTTAGACCCTTCAAAATCTATTTGTGTAGGGCTTGAAATAAATGCAAATCACGTTAGGAGAGCAAAGCAAGGTTTGGTAATTGCAACTGCAACCCGACTTCATCTAGGAAGTACAACCCATGTATGGGACATTAAAATACACGATGAAAACAGCAAATTGATTTGTATTAGTAGGCTGACCGTTGCGATTTTAAGAAAGCCAGCTTAATAATTGAATGATCAAGGAGTATCAAAAAATACACTTAAAATATCTTTAATGTTTTGGTAGGTATTTGCCATAGGCTCTTTGATATTGCGGGTATTTATCCACCTTACTTCAGATATATCTTCTTCTGTTTGCGCAGCTATATTTTGTTTTCCTCTGCTTACAAAATAAAACCAATGGCTTGTCTTTAATATGTGCATTTTATTCTCCTCGTAAATATGATAAGTCTCGCCTATTTTATTTTTAAGAAGTAAAGCTTTCACACCTGTTTCTTCTTCAATTTCCCTTACGGCACAAATTTCGGGACTTTCATTTTTTTCTAATTTCCCTTTTGGCAAATCCCATTTTCCCCTTCTAAAAATAAAAAGTAATTCCTTTTTTTCATTTTGCACAATGCCACCTGCAGCTTCAATATTTGTAAAGCGAGCCATGAAGATGCTTTTTGCTTTTTCAATATTATCTACCAAAACAATTACTTCTTTTTTATCTTCTATTATGCCATTTAAGATGCTTTCAACATTTATCAAGTTTTCATTCTCAATAAAGAGTACATTCTTTTGTGTTGATTTTATTTTGAGGTCGGCTGATAAATTATCAGTAATGTAAATGGGAGACTCATCTACATAAATTTTTATTTGCATAGCTACATTTAAGAGGTAAAAATAAAGCTTCTGGCTTACAATGATTTATCAACCTGTTATCTTTGTCTTATTATAAATAATTAAGCATGAATAATACCGCAGCGGAAGCTATTGCAGAAAAATTATTACAGATAAATGCTGTAAAATTAAATATTGACCAACCTTTTACTTGGGCAAGCGGATGGAAAAGTCCTATTTATTGCGACAACCGCAGAGCACTTGGCTACCCTTATGTGAGAGACTTTATTAAGAGTGAGTTAAGTGCTGTAATCTTCGAACATTTTGCAGGGGCTGATGCAGTAGCTGGCGTGGCCACTGCAGGGGTTTCGTGGGGTGCAATGGCTGCTGACCAACTTAAGCTTCCATTTATGTACGTAAGACCCAAAGCAAAGGAGCATGGAATGGGAAACCAAATTGAAGGCGTTTACGAAAAGGGACAACGTGTGGTTGTTGTGGAAGATTTAATTTCTACAGGCAAAAGCAGTTTACAAGTGTGTGAAGTTTTGCAAAACGAAGGCGTTTTTATTGAAGGCATGGTATCTATTTTTAACTATGGCTTCAACCAAGCCACTGTTGCATTTGAAACTGCGGGGATAAAACTACATTCACTAAGTAATTATGAGGCGCTAATTAAACATGCACAGGAACGCAACTCCATATCGGAAGAACAACTGAATTCTTTGTTAAACTGGCGAGAAAATCCATCAGGATGGGGGAAATAAAATAATTTTAATAGAAATTCAAAAGAAATTATTAAATATGAAATACGCTCAGTTAACGATTGTTGGTTTGTTTCTCCTTTGTTTCACGGCAATAGCACAACAAAAAACATCTGCAAAAGCTATTATAAGTACACCGGGAATGCTTTCAGAAGAGTGCAAATCCAAAATTGAACAATCCCTTTTTAAACAATATGGCATTATAGCCTATAAGGCTGATTTAAAGAAGAAAAACGTAACAGTTACCTGGTTAGCAGATAGAACGGATATTGAACAAATAAAAACAATGATTGCTAATGTTGGTTTTGATGCAGACGACGTGACAGCAGATGAATTTGCTTATAAAAAACTTTCTCCCTCATGTAAAACAATTAAGGTAGAAGAAGCAAAGAAACCCTAATTTTTATAACTCTTACTAAAAAAGCGATCGTAAAATGGTCGCTTTTTTTATGCATTGAAAAGTCATTTATTAAAAAATATTTTAAAAATTCTGCGTTATTTAAACATAGAAAATTTTTGAATACTTGTGTAATCGACAGGAAAACTTTTATAAATACCGGCCTTCCCAACCTTTACCGATCCCAAAACTCTTACTGCAACATTTTTATTAAATAGCGACGTAATTCCATTTTTCAATAAATTTTTTACATCTAAATCCAACTTTAAGGGGATTGTAAAAGTATTTAGTTTAGGAATGTTTACCTGAATATCCTGTGATGAATGCCCTAAAAAAGTGCTGTCGATAAAAACATCTAAATCTGTTCTGTTGAGTTGTAACCCGAAATTGTTAGGGTTATAATAAACCAGATCTACCGTTAAGGCCGCCCCAGCAAACGATAATTTATCGACTTTCAAATTATTAAATTCTCTAAACTCTAAAGATTTTGGCTCATGACATGATGTCATAAAAAGTAAAAGAAATGTTGAAATGAATAGAGGAAGGGTATAAACAGTTTTCATTGATTTCATTTAAACGCAAATTTAAGCAATATCCGTTCGAATGCTGAATTAGTTTTTAAATAGAACTTAATTTAAACTACAATTATTAGTTATTGAGAAACATTTGTGAAAGCACATTTAAAAATATTTTACTAATAAAATAATTTTTTAAAAATTTTTATAAAATATTGTCTAACATTATTTTATAAATTTTTAATAAATAAATTAAATATTTAAAATAATTATATTTTTTTATCTTATTAAATTTTTTTATTTGTTTTAATATTTAATAAAATATTGATACAAATAAATGATTAATAATATTTTGTGGTGTTTATTAATATTATTATTGTAGATAAATATTCATATTTTATTGTTTAGTATATTTAGGTTTACAAACCTTTGAAATTTTGAGACTTTTTAAGTAGGTGAACACATCTATCCATTTTCGGAATTAGTTCAAGCATTAAGCTTAATTGTGAATAATATTGGCATTTTTAAAATGACATTATGCCTAATATCGATGATTTAAAAACCAATGATCAGCCTCGATTCTAAAAAAAGGTTTCGCATCATAAAAGTTTTTCCGGATTGTTATTTCCCGGTATTAAACCGAGGTAAATGTTTTTAGTCAAAATTTGTAGATAAAATATTAAATTGGCAATTCTTATGTTTTCATTTTGGTTTTCTCTTACAATTATTCAACAGGATGATAAAAAATTTACTTTCCTTATTTCTTCTATTAGTTTCTTTTTTTAATGTTAATGGTCAGGATTTTTCTAATAAAGGGAAAGATTTTTGGGTGGGTTATGGCAACCATGTTAGAATGTTTAATTCTGGGACTGCTGAAACAATGCAAATTTATTTGACATCTGATGTGAGCACAACTGGTACAGTTGCGATTGCTAGTATCGCATTCTCCCAGACATTCTCGGTAACTGCAAACCAGATTACTGTAGTGAATATTCCAAGGGCAGCAGCTCTGCTAGACGAGGGGCTATATAATCATGGCATTCATATAACTGCATTAAAACCAATTGTTGCATATGGTTTTATTTATGTAAATGCTATTTCTGGCGCAACTGTGTTTTTACCAACAAATACTTTGGGCAAAGAATATTATGGTTTAAACTACACCCAAGTTTCAAACGAGCCAAATTCTTATTCCTATTTTTTTGTGGAAGCAGTGGAAACCGGTTCAACGGTCATAGAAATTACACCCAGTCAAACTACTAAAGGGGGGTGGCCAGCCAATGTTACCCAAACTATTACTTTAACCCAAGGGCAGATTTACCAAGTTCTATCTACAACAGATTTAACTGGAAGCACCATAAAATCTATTGCTTCCGGAACAGGAGGATGTAAAAAAATTGCAGTTTTCTGTGGAAGCGGTAAAATTTCCATAGGCTGCTCAGGCGCAGGTTCATCGGATAATCTGTACCAACAAATGTATCCTGCGAGCACATGGGGTAAAAAATATGTTTTAATACCTACCGGCAACAGATCTAACGTGACTCTGCCCCCCGTTGTAAATACAAATTATTTTCGGGTTTATCGTCCAGATGCAACTTCAATAGTAAACTTAAATGGTACTTTGATACCATCTTCTAATTTTGTGAACAATATCTACCAGTTTAGTAGTAACCAAACTAACCTAGTGGAAGCTGATAAATCTATTCTTGTTGCGCAATATTTTACAACTGCAGGCTGCGGCGGCAACAGCAACCCACATGATCCTGATATGATTTATTTGAACCCGGTGGAACAAACTGTTAGTGATGTTACGGTAAACTCCATGCAGCCCTCATCAAATACAGCTATCACGCAACATTTTATTAACGTAGTGCTGCGTAATAGTGGTACTGGTGTTAGTTCTTTTAAAATTGATGGTGTGGCACCTGCACCAAGTCTTATTAATGTTTTGCCGCAGGATAATAATTATGCATATCTCCGAATTTACACAAATAGCACCTCAACAAGCCCACTTTCACCAGGTGCACATCGATTGAGTAGTGATTCAGGTTTTAACGCCATTGCATATGGTTTTGGATCTGCTGAGTCATACGGTTATTCCGCAGGAACTAATTTGAAAGATTTATTTCAGCAGATAAGTGTACAATCACAATATGGTATCGAAAGTTCGCCTTCGGTTTGTACCAATTCTCCGTTTCGCTTTAGGGTATCATTACCTTATTGTGCAGATTCGATCCAGTGGGATTTAAGTAATTTACCTGGTCCACCTTTACCCGCTAATCCTAAAATTTATTATTCTTCGTGTAGTCCGGGAGTGGGCGGGCCTGACTCAACAACATCTGTGAGTGGAAAAACGATTTACTGGTATTCTTTGCCAAAAATTTACACATTTCCGACTGCAGGATTATACCCAGTAACAATAACAGCTTACAACACTGGTGCAACACAATGCGGCTCTGCACAGGATATTGATTTTGAGTTGGGTGTTTTTGATCCGCCTATTGCAGGTTTTACAAATACAAAACCTGGATGTGTGAATGATCCTGTTCAGTTTACAGATACGACTATAACCCTTAAACCAAATTATAGATGGGCTTGGAATTTTGATGACCCTGGCAGTGGTGTCGCAAATACCTCTATTCAACAAAATCCTGTGCACGTATTCTCATCATCGGGACCTCACTCGGTAACGCTAACCACCACTACTATTGTTGGATGCTTAAGTGGTGTCGCCTCCAAAGTAATAAATATACCCGCAGTGGCAAATGCAACTATTTCAGGTACAACGGCAGTTTGTCAAAATGCACCTCAACCAATAATCAGTTTTACCATAACCGATGGCTTGCCGCCTTATAAACTAAATTACACACTCGCTGTAAATGGAGGCGCAGCTGTTGCACAAACTCCTGTTACAACAAGTACATCATCTAACACAATTAGTGTAGTAACCGCCACAGTTGGTACTTTTGTGTATAGTATAACCAGTATCGAAAATGCCAATGCGACCTTTTGCACAAGGCCCATAGCAGGACAAACAGCTACGGTTACTGTAAACCCTTTGCCAACTGCTACAATTGCCGGATCCAATACTGTTTGCCAAAATTCTACCCCTCCAAATATTACTTTTACCGGCTCAAATGGTGCAGCACCTTATACATTTACTTACAGTATAAACGGTGGATCAAACCAGACAGCAACAACAACAACGAGTAATAGTGTTTCAGTAACTGCTCCAACGTCAACTACCGGCACTTATATTTATTCCCTGGTTTCCGTGCAAGATGCAGCAAGTTGTATAAAAAATTATACAAATATTAACGCCACTATTATTGTAAAGCAGCTGCCAACTGCAACAATTAGTACGAATTCAACAACTATTTGTCAAGCTGGCACAACATTGCCCCTAATAACTTTTACGGGTGCGGGCGGCTTGGCACCGTACACTTTTTTATATACAATAAACGGTTCTCCATTTACAATTTCAACAACAGCCGCAACAAATACTGTATCGGTTGCTGTATCCACTTTAACTCCCGGAACATTTATCTATAATTTAGTAAGTGTAAAAGAGTCAAGTATTTTAATATGCAGCAATAATCAGACAGGTACAGTATCTGTGATTGTACAACCAAAACCCACGGCAAGTTTTACTACAACAGGACCATTTTGCGAATTAAAATCTTTACTTATTACACCGGCATTTGGAATTGCGCCAATTGGAACTGTGGTATCGTGGGTTTGGGATTACGGAGATGGAACGGGGGTTCATGTAAGAACTGATGGTAATCCATTTACATTAACTTATGCAGTGGCAGGCATCAAAATAATTACTTTTAAAACAGTATCTGATAATTGGTGTGTAAGTGATTTATTTACTTTGCCAACAACTATTTTTAGCAAACCGAAAGCAGGTTTTATTAATCCTGCAGCTTGCCTTGCAGACGCTAAGGCACAATTTTTTGACACAAGTAAAATACCAGGTGGCAGTGCGGTTTACTGGGAATGGGCTTTTGGTGATGGCACGCCAGTTTATGCAGGCAATACATCAGCTCATAAAAATCCAACACACACTTATTTAGCCGTTGGGCAAAAAACTGTAAAATTAATAGTTACGAGCAACAGCGGATGCATAGCTGATACTACCCAACAATTTTTTATTAATGGAGAAGTTACTCGTGCTTCGTTTACTACATTAAATGTTGCCAATCTTTGCTCTAACAGACCTGTACAAATTAAAGACAATAGTATTGTAAATGTTGGTGGATTAATAAGAACAGATATATACTGGGATTATGTGGGTGCGCCAACTGTTTTTGACCAGGATAATAACCCAATTACAAATAAAATTTATACCCACAATTACCAAAATCTTCCAATAGATAAAGTTTACAAAGTCCGCTACTACGCATACTCCGGTTTTAATGGAGTTTGCCAAAAAGATACGTTAATAGACGTGTTGGTGCATGCATCGCCGGTTGCAACGTTTTCAACAGTGCCGAATGTATGTTTAAATGGCGGGCAAGTTATGCTTAACCAGGGGACAGCTTCAGGTGGTGCAGGAGTTTACACCGGACCGGGTGTAACTTTTTCTGCAGGCGTTTATACCTTCAACCCATTAGCAACAGGGGTTGTGGTTGGTAACAATAACCTTGTAGTTTATACAGTAACTTCTTCAGCAGGGTGCGATTCAGCAAAAATGCAACAGGTAAAAGTGTTGGCGCCACCAATTGTAAATACTTTTGCACCGGTTGGAAATAAATGTTTAAATAATACTATTAATTTTCGCAACACTTATACGGATGGTGATGGAACAGTAACGAAATGGATTTATAATTGGAATGATGGATCTCCTTTGCAGATAATGAATACGGGGGCAGATGTAACGCACGTTTATACAACGCAGGGAACTCAAATGGCGAGCCTCACCTTAGAAACAGGCTTTGGTTGCAGAAATATTCCTTTTCAAGTTTCCTTTACTGTGAACCCTCTGCCATTAACAAACTTTACATTTAGTGACACGGCGTGTTTGCCAAATGCAAAAGTTTTATTTAATAATACAACTTCTACAATAAACGACTGGGCATTTAATTGGAATTTTGATTTTCCGTCTACAATCGTTACCGACCTTAGTACGCAGCAGCAACCCGTTTCGCATACTTACTTTACAAAAGCACCGCATAGTGTAAAATTAGTGGCTACTTCAGCAATTACAGGTTGTACAAATTCCATAATAAAAGTAGTAAATACCATCCACCCAGCACCTGTTGCCAGTTTTAATTTTAACAAAGCAAGCGTTTGTCTTGGCCAAAGTGTTACTGTAATTGATAATAGCATACCTGCAGATGGAAGCCCATTAGCGTGGTTGTGGAATTATGGAGAAACTTCTGTTAGCAGTAGTGGACAAATACAACCACCATATTCATTCGGCACAGCTAAAACATTCAACGTAAAGCTCACCTTCACTAATAGTTTTGGTTGTGTAGACGATACTACTCGGTCTTTTGTAGTTTATCCTTATCCGGTAGTTGATGCTGGGCCAGATGATGTTGTGTTAGAAGGAGGAACTTTTAATATTGCTGCAACTGCTACAGGTAATAATCTAACTTATTTGTGGACGTCAAACCCTTCGCCAACATATTTAAGTTCTACTACAATCTTAAATCCCTTTGCAAAACCGCTTGTAGATATTACTTATAAACTAACAGTAACTGCACAAGGTGGTTGCGTTAAAGCAGATAGTGTATTTATAAAAGTGCTTAGGTTCCCTGAAATACCAAATACTTTTACGCCGAACAATGACGGTATTCATGATTTTTGGGAAATTAAATATTTGTTTACTTACCCAGGTAACAAGGTTCAAGTATTTACCCGTACCGGCCAAAAAGTTTTTGAAAGCAACGGATATGCAAAACCTTGGGATGGTAATATGAATGGAAAATCTTTGCCATTTGATACATACTATTATATAATTGAGCCTGGCAGTGGTAGAAAGCCAATTACCGGTTATGTAACAATAGTTAAATAGGTGGATGATAATAAAACTGTTTTTGAAACTTAAAATTCAGCGTAGGTAATTTGGGGCGTTGTTAAAGAAAAATTGGTATGAAGAAATTATTGTTGGCTATGCTGTATAGTTTAAATGCCATTGCTGCAGATGCTCAAGGTAAACCTGCGTACACACAATATGTTTTAAATAATTACATTCTTAACCCTGCGCTTGCAGGCATAGAAAATTATACAGATATAAAAGCAAGTTTTAGGAACCAATGGACAGGTATAAATGGTGCACCTGTTACATCTTACATAAGTGTTCAAGGACCAATTGGCAAGTCTGACTACAGAACAAGTGCGACATCTTTTTCTGTACCTGGGCAAAACCCCCGTGGTAAACAATATTGGCAAGACTATACTGCGCCTAAACCTCATCATGGTATTGGTTTTTATGCAATGAATGATAAAGCGGGTTACATAAACAGATGGTCAGTTGCAGGTTCTTATGCTTACCACATACCAATAAGTGTTAAAACGACACTTGCTGCCGGTTTTAACCTAGGTATTTCCGGGATAAATTTAGATGCATCTAAAGCCACCTTTTCAGACCCAAACAACGACCCAGCCTTTGGTGTAGCCAACGGTGACCTGAGAAAAATAAAACCTGAAATTGGTGTAGGTCTGTGGTTGTATTCTGCAAGGTATTTTGCAGGTATCTCAGTTTTAAACATTGTTCCTGGCAAAGCCAAGTTTACTGCCAATAATAGGTACGGCACCTATTATACACCTAACTATTTTGCTACGATAGGCTATCGTTTTTCTGCAGGAGAAAATTTTACTGTCATTCCTTCTATCATGCTTCAGTATTGGCAACCACAATTATTAGGTGCCCATTTTAATGCAAAACTACAATACATGGATAAAGCCTGGGTAGGCGGTAGCTATCGATATTCAGATTTCCTTGCAGGTTATTCAGCACTCGCAGGTTTTAATATTTCCAATACCTTAAATGTTGGTTATTCTTACGAAGTTGCCACAACCGGTAGATTAAGAACTTACACAGGCAACACCCATGAGATTATGGTTGGATTTACTTTGGGCAACAAGTACAGCGATGCATGTCCTAGAAATGTATTTTAGTGGAGCGGCACTTCTTCAATTGCTTAAAAAAACTGCTCTAAATAGAGCAGTTTTTTGTAAATATTTAGTCTTTCTTTCCTCTAAGTGAAGCTACTAACAGTAATATAAAAAGGGCTACACTAACAACCCACACCCATGGTTGCATAAACACATTAGAACTATCGCTTTTTGTATTTATACTTACATCAATCTTTTTATCCTGCGCAAAAGATAAAACAGATAGAACGAGAGAAGAAAAAAGTAATGAAAACTATTTTGAATTTGCTTTGATAATCTTAAACATAGAAATGAATTTAGGTTGAAAACCTTCTATAATTAAAAAAAAGTGCCAAAATTATCTAACCACCTATCTACGTTATATAATGAAGAATTTATCATCATCTTGGGTATAATATTAACCATTTAAAGTTAATATTTCTAGTTAGAAAACCTAAAATGAGGTTACTAATTAATATTGACCATATGTAGAAATACATGAGTTTAGACTTTCTAAGAACATCTAATTCTATCTGCTTATTTCCTTCTCCGCTTTTTTCCAGAATGAAAAAAATGAATTGAAATTCCCTGTTACCGATGGTGCAAGCCACTCTCTACTATCACATTTACCTTTATAGTGAATGAACGCTGGGTGCTCTTTATAAATTATTTCATCTTTTTTATTGTCGTAAAGCGCACTAATTTCTTTAAACTCTCCCTTAAAAATTATTAAGTTGGGGATGTTTTTTGAAAGTTGTAAAATAAAATCTATTACTTTTTCACTTACAGGATATTTCTTAAAATGCGATGGTTCTAAAAGAAGTATGCGATTAACATCTTCGTCTTTTCTCCAAAGCGGATCTAAATTATAACTGTTATAAATACAAGTTGGTTTAGTACAGTCAATATCTAAAATAGTTGTTTCAGGTAAGGTTGTAATAAAATCTGGAACAATAGTTTCTTTTAAGACTTCCGGCACAGCCATCTCTGCTAGTGTTTCATAGTCTTCAGCCAAAAAAGATTTTCTCTGGTTGCTGCCGGTATACTTGCTGATGTTTGCCTGATCACAATAATATTTTTTTGATGAGGCGCTTCCACAAGTCCATTGCCAGCTAAGGTGGTTGCTCGCAATATCACCATCCAGCAAATTAAAATACAACCACTGAGCAGGCAATAGCCAATGTGATTTGCCAATATTGCAAACTATACTTGCCAAATACATTCTTATATGATTGTGCATGTAGCCTTGCTCATAAAGCTGTTCAATATAATTGTCTACAGCATCAATTCGGGTCTGATGATTTAAAACTGCAACGGGTAATTTTTTGTGTAAAAAATCGGGCTGGGTTTGTTTAAGGTCAAGTAAAATGTCATCTCCTTTGCTTTGCCAGATACGCTGCCAATACTCACGCCACGCTAACTCTTGTATAAATTTTTCTATTTCGTACAATTTATAACCTCGCTTAAAAATGAGGTCTTTCACCATTTTTATACTAATTACACCACGGGAAATGTATGGTGATAAGTAGGTAACATCACCATCGATAAAGTTGCGGCTTCTAGCGTATTTTACTGGATCTATTTCATCTATTCTTTTTAAAATACTTTCCCATTCAGTTGGAAAATCGTATTCAACCCTTTTACTCATCGCCTTTTACTTATTTTATTCATACTGATGGTTTTTTGCAACGTGCATTTAAACCTGTTTATTCCATCTACTCTTTTTGCAAGATGTTTTTGGCTCACTCCACTGTGTGTGCGCTTGCGCCATAGATTAAAACTGCTTCGCTTTAAATTCTTCCTCATGAGCGCTACTGTCTCCATCTCGCTTAAGCCAAACTGAAATTCAATAGCTTCAAAAGGAGTGCGATCCTCCCATGCCATTTCTATTACACGGTCAATATCAATGAGCGAAAGTTCTGAGGAAGAGGGTGTTGGTTTCATTTTAAAGTTGCAACTGTTTTTAATTTATTAGCATTGTTATTTTACAAATTTACATATATGTACTTCGCTGAGTATACGAAGTACAAACAATTTCCTTAATTCGGTTTGCGACGATTATTTAGGGGAGCCTTACAAATAATTAGGATAATCTTTTTATTGAATTTCTTTAATTTGAATTAAAACAGTAGAATCAATCTTCATTTTCGGAGAAGTACTGTCCCTTGTTACTTTAATCATCCATTGAGGTTCAAAAACCAAAATGCCATTTCGTCTTATCACCTTGTAGGATTGGGTAATGGTAGTTTTATTACCTTCTATATAGTAAATAACCTCTTTGCTACTATCTGTTGTTTCCTGTAAAGATACCGGTATGTAGGATGTTTGATTCTCATCTTTTGCAAAATCTAGAACTGATGTTTTAGTTAAATCTTTAGCAATATTCCTTTTCGCTTTTCTAACGGATAAATATTTATTTTTCTTAGATATACTCATTTCTTCTTCATAAAGAGGGAGTGTAATTATTTTATTTTTTTGATACAGTTCTTCAAAAGCGTTTGTGGGTGCATTTGTGAACAAGGTATTTGTGGATGAAGTTTTTGCTAACATAAAAAAACAAATAGACCCTGTTAATAAAAATGCGAAAAAAATTAAAGAGAAATAATTCAAGTTTTTAAAGCCTCTATTTCTATGTTCCGAAAAAAAGCTTATACGCTTATATAGCTGTGAACTGTTTTTAAAAACACCTAAATGAAATCTTTTTAAGAAAGTATTGTTTTGGGCTATTTCATACAAGGTTTCTGCATATTTAATATTGCTATACTGATAATTTAATACTTGTATATCGCAGTTTTTTTCCCTTTCTAATTTAAGCATCTCTGCTGCTATTTTTATAAATGGATTAAAGAAATAAATCGTTTCCATAAACAGTAAAAACCAATTGAATAAATAATCTCGGCTTTTAATATGTATAAGTTCATGAAGAATTATAATTTCTGCCTGCAGGGTTGTAATATTATTTAACAAAGATATTGGTAGTAAAATAACAGGCTTAAAAAAACCAAAAGTCACAGGCGTTTTTATTGCATGGCTAAACCATAGCGTAACCTTTTTCTTTAAGTTTAATTGATGTGAATGAAACTCAGTAAATACTTTTAGGCAGGCCGTAGGTCTGACTACTTCTTGCAAATAGCCTTTTTTAAAAACTGACCACTGGATTCCTGTCTGTAAAATTTTGACTAGAACTACAAATAAATAGAACGTGAAAATCACTCCATCGTAACTATTAAAAAGTAATAATTGAGTGTTTTGAAAGGGAGTTGTAAATCCAATTGTTACTGCAAAATTGTAACCGTAAAAAAAACTTATAAATGTAACAACTGAAACACAAAACTGGGAGAGTAATAAGAGGTATAAAAAATTTCTTTTTTGTAAAGGATGGTAATTTCTTGCAATGTTAATTACGAATAGATAGACGCACAAAAGTAAAGCAGTCTGCCAAATGCTGTGTAATAAGGTTTCTAAAAATGAGTAAAAGAAAGTCATTTTTTCAAACTTTTATTTTTTTGCTTTTAAAGTTTCTATTAGTGCCTCAATTTGTTTTAACTCTGCGTCAGTGTTTTTGTTACCACCCAAAGCCTGCATCACCATATCGGCAGAAGACCCGGCAAATAAACTGCTGATCATTTTATTTACAATTTGCAGTTGGGTTTTTTGTTTGTCAATGGCAGGAATATAAATATGTGTTTTACTTTCCGTATTTCTTGTAACCAATCCTTTTTCGTGCATTATCTGCATCAATTTTAGGGTAGTAGTGTATCCGGCTTCTTTTGTTTTTGTAAGCTCTTCGTGCACGGTCCTTACAGTGGCTGATTTATTTGCCCAAAGCACGGCAAGTATTTCTAACTCGCTTCCTGTTGGTTTAAAATTTTTACTTTTTTTCATTATTACGATTTAATTCGTATAACAACGTTACGATTTTGTTCGCAAATGAAAAATTAATTTTTAAAAATGGAGGTTTGCCAGGCGGTTAGTTAAATCACCTTAAAAGTATATACCGACTTTATCATTAATATATATTTGACCATTGGTTGTTTTCACCCTAATTATTTGCGTTTTTATTTTGATGTATATCTCGTAATAACTGCCCATAAAGTGTACGTCTATAACTGTACCATTAAATTCTTCAGATATATCATCGGTTATTAAAATAGCCTCAGGTCTAATCAACAAACTTTCACCAAATATCTTGGCATCAAGCAAGTTGTAACTTCCCAGCAATGCTGCAGTATACTCATTCACTGCTTTTTTGTAAATGTTTTTGGCAGTGCCTTCCTGTATAATTTTTCCATTTTTTAAAACGAGAATTTTATTTGCCCAAGGCAACACATCTGCAGGCTCGTGAGATGTAAGGATGCAAGAAATTTGATATTTATTGCAAACGTCTTCAACTACTTGCTTTAAAATATTTCTATGAATTAAATCGAGGTTAGAATATGGTTCATCTAAAATTAAAAGTTTAGGTTTAGTTATAAGTAAACGTGCAAGCGCAATTCTTTGTTTTTCGCCACCTGAAAGTTCATATGAATTTCTTTTCATCAAATGATCTATTCTGCACATCTTAAACAATTCATTTGCTTCATCACTTGTTAATTCATTGGCATAACCCAACAATTCTTCCATTCTATAATTGTTGAGCAATTCAAAATGTTGAGATAGGTAAGCAATTCCCTTTTGTCCTCCTACCAATTGCCAGTTTGGTCCTTTTACTTTGTAGCCTTCAAAAAGTATGGTTCCACTTTTTGGTTGAATTAATCCTGCAATAGTTTTCAATAGGGTTGATTTACCTGAACCGGTTTCACCAATCAAAGCTATTTTCTCCATTTTCTCTTGGGTAAAATTTATATTTTCTAAAGAGAAGTTACCGAGTAAGGGTTCAGAATATAATTTAGTAACTGAAAGGATTTGCAAGTTGGTCATTCGCAAAGATATTTTAGAAAATGATTAGCGTAAAGGAAATTGTAAGTTTCAAAAATTATTGCATTTAGTCAATTTTATAAATATTAAAATGTAGTTTTTTAAGAAGCACTGTAGGTTCTACCAAAAGAAGTACAATCAGTATTTTTATAATCACCATGTCAAACGAACTCCCGTTTATTAATAAGTTAATTGATTCTTTAACCGAAATCGGTGAAATTAGAACCATTCCAAAAGATGACTTTTTAATTAAAGAAGGGGAAATAGAGAAAAATCTTTATTGGGTATAATCCGGTGCAGTAAGGATTTTTTATTTGATGAATTTGAAGAGCATGTAATTCGATTGGGATATAAAGATTCTTTCATCAATTCTTTATCATCGTTTATTAAGCAGGCGCCCTCTGATTTTTTTATAGAAGCAATAAGAAAAGCCAAGGTTAAGTTGATTTTCGAAAGAGCAGCTTCAAAGAATGCTGCATGAAAGCATCGATAGCTTAAAACAATATATATTTGATAGAAAATTTGGTAACTCAACAAACAGATCGAGAAATAGATCTACTCATTACCTCACCTATCGAAAGACTGAAAAGGGCATTGGCTACAAGTCCTAATCTGTTTCAAGAAATCCCTTTAAAATACATTGCATCTTATCTTAGAATGAAACCTGAAACACTTAGCCGAATACGTAAATCTTGATTTGGATCAAAACTGTTTGAATTAGGTTAAACAATCTTTGTAGAAAATATTTATTATGATAATTAACAAAGAACAACTCATTGCCGAACTGTTAAGTTTAACGGAGCAAGCAACTATTGCTGTAACAGAATTTAAAAATTTAGACATCGATAAATTAAACTTTAAAAAGACCGCTGAGCAATGGAGTATATTAGAATGTGTAGAACACCTGAACCTTTACGGTGATTTTTATTTACCTGAAATGCAAAAGCAATTATTAGATTCGATAAACCTAGAGGATTCTAAGGTTTTTAAACCAGGTATGATGGGAGATTATTTTGTCGGTTTAATAAAAATAAAAAACGGAAAAATAAAAAAAATGAAATCTCCGAAAGATAAAAATCCGGTAAATTCTACATTGTCGATTACCACGCTCGATCGATTTTTAAAACAGGAACAACTGCTGCAATCCATACTACAACAGGCTTCAACTACCGATCTTACTAAAATAAAAACGGCAATCTCACTATCTAAATTTATAAAATTACGCTTAGGCGATACACTTCGTTTTTATGTGTATCATATTGAAAGGCATGTTAAGCAGGCGAAAAAAGTTATAGGGTAGTTGCATACAATAATTACCTCTTCTAAAAGTCCCGTTAGGTATTCGCAGCTCGCAATAATCTGCAAATTAAAATTGTTCTTTAAAAAAGATATTGCATAAAAAACCTCCAAAAATCAATTCCGGAGGTTTTTCCAAATTATTTTCTACGCTTATTTCTTTGTAATCCTTACATCAATTCTTCTGTTTTGAGCCAAACACTCTGCGGAATTATCAGTAACACATTTTGGGTGCATTGGTCCGTAGCCTTCCGTTTCAATTCTTTCTGCAGCTAAACCCATTTTTACTAAAGACGCTTTTGCAGTTTCTGCCCGTTGCTGGCTTAAAGTAACATTTTTTATGCTGTCACCACTATTATCTGTATAACCACCAAGTTTTACGTTTAGGTTGTAACAGGTAGCAATCTCATATAAATTTTTTAATCCTGTTTCAGATGAAGCTTTTAATTTGTTACTTCCACTCTGAAAGTAAAGATCTTCTAAAGTAAACCATGAATTTTTATCTAACAACGTAGCATCATTAACCTTAATCTTTTCGTGCATTTTATATAAATCACTCCCCACACCTAAAGATATTCTTGCGTCGTTTGGCAAGTCGATAACTTTTACGGCCCCAGTATTGTAAACGTAATCGCCTGCTGCATTTACTGTGCCGGCAACAACACCAGTGGCAGTATTTCCTTCTATAGTATTAGCGTCTCTCACCAATCCTTTTTCTTCAAGCGGAACGGCAACAGTCACAGCAGTTTTTTTCATTAGCATATCCAGAGTTTCTTTCCTTCTCAATTCTATTTTATCATGATGTAATTTTGCTAGGGTAGGAGCTATCACCAAGCTAACAATACTCATCAATTTAATTAAGATATTCATTGATGGACCAGATGTATCTTTAAAAGGATCACCAACTGTATCACCCGTTACAGAAGCCTTGTGTGGTTCTGATTTTTTGTAATACATCGTACCATTTATATCAACACCTTTTTCAAAAGATTTTTTAGCGTTATCCCATGCACCACCTGCGTTGTTTTGAAATATTCCCATCAACACACCACAAACTGTAGCACCTGCAAGAAAACCACCCAACACTTCAGGACCAAAAACGAAACCAATAATAAGTGGCGATAAAATAGCAATTGCACCGGGCAACATCATCTTCTTTAAAGACGCTTCAGTAGAAATAGCCACACACTTATCATACTCCGGTTTTCCTGTACCTTCCATAATACCTGGAATGGTACGGAACTGGCGACGAACTTCTTCCACCATTGCCATCGCAGCTTCACCTACAGCTTTAATAGCCAACGATGAAAATATAAACGGAATCATGCCACCCACAAACAAACCTGCAAGCACATCAGCATGATAAATATCAATACCATCAATTTTTGCAATACCAACAAAAGCTGCAAACAATGCCAACGCCGTTAATGCCGCAGAAGCAATCGCAAATCCTTTACCACTAGCTGCAGTCGTATTACCAACGGCATCTAAAATATCTGTTTTCTCACGTACATCAGCTGGTAGTTCACTCATTTCAGCAATACCGCCCGCATTATCTGCAATTGGTCCAAATGCATCAATAGCCAACTGCATAGCTGTTGTAGCCATCATACCTGCTGCAGCTATTGCAACACCGTACAACCCTGCACAATAATATGAACCGTAAATACCCGCAGCTAAAACCAATATGGGAAGCAAAGTACTTTCCATACCAACTGCTAATCCACCAATAATATTTGTTGCGTGTCCTGTTGCGCTCTGGCGAATGATACTCATCACCGGACGCTTACCCATTGCTGTGTAATATTCTGTTATAATACTCATTAATGCACCTACTGCAAGCCCCACCATAATGGCACCAAATACCTGGTTTTTTGTGAAGGGAACATTGCGTAATGTCATCGATACATCCGGCATTAAAAATTGCACTAAAAAGTAACAACCAATTGCCGTTAAAACCATGCTACCCCAGTTACCCATATTCAAAGCATTTTGAACTTTGTGCGTACTCAAACCTGCAGTCTCACTTATACGAACGAAAAATGTACCAATAATAGAAAATATAATTCCCATTGCTGCTATCATCATGGGTAATAAAATAGGAGAAAATCCACCAAACATATCAATGACAGGGTTTCCATCAGTTCCTAAAACTTCTCTACCCAAAACCATCGTGGCCAAAACCGTTGCCACATAACTACCAAATAAATCTGCACCCATTCCTGCCACATCACCTACGTTGTCTCCAACATTATCAGCAATTGTTGCAGGGTTACGAGGATCATCTTCCGGTATACCTGCTTCAACTTTTCCTACAAGATCCGCACCCACATCTGCCGCTTTTGTGTAAATACCACCACCAACTCTAGCAAACAATGCAATAGACTCTGCACCTAAAGAAAAGCCCGTTAATATTTCTATGGTACGCTCCATCTCTACACTATTAACCGCTGCACCCGGAGCAAAAACCATTTTTAAAATGATGTATAATCCACCTAAACCAAGTACTGCCAAACCTGCCACACCCATACCCATTACGCTACCACCGGTAAACGAAACAGATAAAGCTTTGCTTAAACTTGTACGAGCCGCCTGCGCAGTACGCACGTTGGCTTTAGTGGCAATCTTCATACCCACAAAACCGGCCAATGCACTAAAAAAAGCACCTAATATAAATGCTACAGCAATACTCCAATGGCTATTTGAATTTGTATAGCCCATAACACCCAACAACAATGCACCAATGATGACGAAGTAAGTCAGAATTTTATACTCAGCCTTTAAAAAAGCCATAGCACCTTCTGCTATGTAAGTGCTTATTTCTTTCATTCGTTCGTTACCTGCATCTTGTTTAGATACCCAAGCATACTTTACAAAAGTGTACAACAAGCCTACAATGCCCATTGCAGGTACCACATAAATCAAATTTTCCATCATATCAAATTGTGTTTTTTGGTGGGCAAAAATAGGGAATTGAACGGAGAAATGAGTTTTTTTAGGGGTAAGAAGGAATATACAGTCTAAGATTATTGCTTAAATTGTAAAAAAAAGTTGTAATTGAAAACAGATATTCAGCAAAAGAAGATTTTATTTTTTGGATAAAAAGTATGCAACATTTTAAAAATATTGAGGGGTTTAAATTGTGTAAAAAAATGATATGGTAATAAGCAACTCAAAATTATCGGGAAAGTTTTAACAAGTATTTACTCAGACATTTATTTAAAGGAACTACTCGAAGTTTTTAAGCCAAAAGAAAAACTTTGGGTCTCTCCAAAATTCGCCATTTATCGAGGCATTGTTGAAGTTTTTCAAAATTGAGTATCGGGGACTTTTAGCATAAAACAATTTTATGAAAATATTTGAAGTTTAAAATAAATACAAAATGTATTTAAAATTAGCGGGAGTTTACAACGGACTGATCGCAAAAGAAGTTTTTTAAATTAATGCGCACAAACAATGTTAAACAGTAACTTTTGTCGTTATTTATAGTTGCTGAAAGAAATTTAGATCTAAATTAATTTCATACCATAATGCCCCGCCAAAGTAAATACGATACACCTTGCAATCACGCCCATACAACACCAAAAAACAAGTTTATTTAAAGAAGCATTTAAGCCAACACCAACTGCAATACTAATTGGCGCACCAACTGTAAAAGTTCCAAAAAAGCCGAGTCCAATTATTCCAAACTTATTCCATATTCTGTGAGCTAATGTGTCTGTTTTTACTTCTTTCACTTTTGGTTTTCTATACTTGGCAACAAAGTCTCTTATTTTATCTCCCAAAAAAGCAGCTACAAATACACCTGTAAGACCACCAATTACACTTGCAAAAAATATTATCCAGGCTGAAAGTCCCATTGCAAAACCGGTAGGTATTGCTACATATATTTCGAATGTTGCTAAACTTGCTACAGTTAATATTTTTAAAATCATTTTATTTTATTTGTAATACCAATAAAGTATTAATCTTTAAAAGATACCAACATGGTTAAAGAACGAAAGTATCTTAAAAATTACAAAGTTGTTTGTGATAAGAATTATTTGAAAATCTTTTAAAATATACTTTTGCGCTTGTGGTAAAATTATTTTCAACAGTAACTGAAATATACATCGGTTAAAACGTAAATTGACAATACTTAAAAAACTAACTATGAAATTTTTCAACATTTTATTCCTTCTAACAATCGTTTTTTTTACATCCTGCAAAACTGAAACTTCCAGTAATGCAAAGAGTAGCTACTTTTTAGATACTGATACGGCTGCAGTAAAAACTGGCGGCATTAAAATGGTTTCTATAAACACACCCAAAGGGAAATTTAATGTGTGGACAAAAAAAATCGGTAATAATCCTACAATAAAAGTTTTGTTGTTGCATGGTGGTCCGGGAAGCAGCCATGAGTACTTTGAAAGTTTTGAAAGTTTTTTGCCCAAGGAAGGAATTGAATTTATTTATTATGATCAACTGGGTAGTTATTTAAGTGATAAACCAACAGACACGAGCCTGTGGGTAACTGAACGTTTTGTTGAAGAGGTAGAGCAAGTGAGGCAGGCACTGCATTTAGACAGTTCTAATTTTTATTTATTGGGTCATAGTTGGGGTGGGATATTGGCAATGGAATATGCAATGAAATACCAACAAAATTTAAAAGGATTGATAATTAGCAACATGATGAGCAGCTGTCCTGCTTACGCTGCATACAATAAAAACGTACTTCAAAAGCAAATGGATCCAAAGGTTGTTGACAGTATTTTAAATTTTGAAAAAGAAAATAAAACTGCAGATCCATTATACATGAACTTGTTAATGAATCATTATTATAATGAACATGTTTGTAGGGTTTACCCATTCCCTGAGCCGCTCAATAGAATGTTTGGGCATACCAATAACCAGATTTATACCATTATGCAGGGACCTTCTGAATTTGGAGTTAGTGGACGTTTGACTTTTTGGGACCGTACAGCAGATCTTTATAAAATTAAAGTTCCAACCCTTGTTATTAGAGGAATGCACGATACCATGGATCCGGAATTTATGAAAATGATGAGTGAAAAATTAGGCAACGGACAACTAGTTACGTGTCCTGATGGCAGCCATTGCAGCATGTGGGATGACCAGCCGAACTATTTTAAAGGCCTCATTAGTTTTCTAAAAAAATAATTACAGCGTATTCAGAAAGATCCAACATGGGCGTAAAAAAAGTAATTCCGTTTAACAAAACATTATTACCATTCAGCCTTTCAAATAATCTTGTAACTTCATTTTTACGTTAATTTTACTACATGCAAAAAATTGCATCATTTATGATGAGTAAAAAATTTATCCCTGTAATGCTCGTATTAATGAGCGTTGGTTTGTTTATTGGTTTTAAATCGATGGGTAACTCCGAGAGCAACAATGAAGAAAATCCCAAATTACGTTACGCTAAAATTTTACGAAACGTAGGTATATTGTTGGAGGAAGGACATTTTAACCCAAAAAAAATTGATGATGAATTCAGTAAAGCTGTATTAAAGAGATTTGAAGAAGATCTTGATGGAGAAAAAAATATTTTCTTTCAATCAGATGTCAACGAACTAAGCAAATACAACAATAGAATAGACGATGAAATACATGGTGCAGAAATTGAATCTTTTTATGCAGTAAATGCCATTTACCTTAAAAGACAAAATGAAGTTTCATTGTTGTATCAAAAGATTTTGGCAAAGCCTTTTGATTTTACAGTGAATGAATCTGTAGAATCGAATCCTGAGAAACTTTCATTCCCAAAAAACGACGCAGAACGCACTGACTTATGGAGAAGGAGAATGAAGTATATGTCACTTGGAAAATACTCTGATTTACTTGAAGAGCGGACAAAAAATAAGGATAAAAAGGATTTTAAATTTAAGGCAGATTCTACCCTTGAAAGAGAGTCAAGAGATTTTGTCAGAAAACAGATTGAGCGCTATTTTACAACCAAAAAAAGCCGAGAAACTATTGACGAAAATTTCAGCACTTTCGTAAATGATATTGCAGGTAGTATGGATCCTCATACAGATTATTTTGCCCCTGTGGATTTACGCGGTTTTAATGAATCAATGAAAGGAAGTTTTTATGGAATTGGTGCTCAGCTTAAAGAAGAAGATGGAAAAATTAAAATTACAAGTCTAGTAAGTGGAATGCCTGCCTGGAGAAGTGGAGAATTAAAAGAAAACGATGAAATTATTAAAATAGGGCAGGGAGCGGCTGAACCAATTGACGTAACCGGTTATTCGGTAACAGACGCTGTTAAGATTATTAGAGGTTCAGAAAGAGGATCCGAAGTTAGGTTAACAATAAGAAGAGTTGATGGCAGCACAAAAGTAGTTTCATTGTTGAGAGATAAAATAAATATTGATGAGACATATGCCAGGTCTGTTATCATAAACAGTGATCACAAAATTGGATACATATATCTACCTGAGTTTTATGCAGATTTTCAGGATCCATCTCAGCCAAGATGTGCCGCAGATGTAGCAAAAGAGATAGAAAAACTCAAAAAAGAAAATGTAGAAGGGATAGTGCTCGATCTAAGAAATAATGGTGGTGGTTCTTTGTATGATGTGGTACAAATGGCGGGATTATTTATTGAGGATGGCCCAATTGTGCAGGTAAAAAGTAGGGACGAGAAACCATCTATTTTAAGAGACAGAGACAGATCAGTGCAGTATACAGGTCCCTTTGCTGTAATGGTTGATGAAACCAGCGCATCTGCATCTGAAATTTTTGCAGCAGCAATACAGGATTATAAGCGAGGAATCATTATTGGCAGTACAAGCACATATGGTAAAGGAACAGTGCAAAGAACTATCCCGTTAAATCCTGAAAGTGAAAACAAGTTAATTAGTAGTAACAAAGTGGAAGATCTTGGATCTTTGAAATTAACACTTCAAAAATTTTATAGAATAAATGGAGGTGCCACACAACTTAAAGGTGTTACACCTGATGTTGTTTTACCCGACAGACTTGAATACCTCAAATTTAGAGAGAAGGATAACAAGTACGCATTGAAGTGGGACGAAATTGAAAAGGTAGATTTTAAGCCTTGGGAAAATTATACGAACCTTGATGCAGTTATTAGTTCTGCTAATGCGCAAACTGCGATAAGTCCTAATTTTATGAAAATTAAAAATAGCGTAAAGATATTAGAAAACAACGCTGACAAGCCTTTTAGCCTAAATTTAAAACAGTTTGAGGAAGAGAAAAAGCAACTAAAAACTGTTTACAAACAATTAGAAGAAGCTTACAAATTAACAAAGGCGTTAGAAGTAAAAAACATCGGAGCAGATACTACTGACATTAATAAAACAAAGGAGAAGATTGACAGAAACAAGCAATTTGTAAAAAGAGTGGGTGAGGATATTTACATTGATGAATCTGTAAAAATCTTAAACAAAATGATTGTGAATGATAAAACGGCAAAGAGAAATTAAATTGGTTTGCATTTAAAAAGCCGCCATGTACTTTTTTACATGGCGGCTTTTTTTAGTTTAAATATCTTTCGTTTACAATTTTTACATGATGGTAAAAATGACCAATAATAATATTACCAATTGTATTGGGAGAAGCAGTTGCAGCGCTAAAACGACCTTCACTAGCGAACATATCTTCAGTAAAAGAACTAAACAAAGCGGTTGTACTTTCTCTTACTATTTTCATTTCGTGTACAAGATCGGCCCATGTTCTTCTGTTTGCGGTTGAATTTGCTGCATAAGAATTCTCATCAAACCCGGGAAGAACAGCAGTTTCTTTTCTTGAAATACATAAGGCTCTAAATGCAAATATTCGTTCAGTATCGATCATGTGTTGAAGCATTTCTTTTAAAGTCCATTTGCCTTCAGCGTAAGCATAATCAGCTTTTTCCTCAGAGATAGAGATGAAAAAATCATCCATCGTTTGGCTTTGGTTTGCAAATGCAGTTTGAATATTTTTTTCATTCACTAATGAAGTATAGTTTTCAAAATAATTTTTATACACATCAATTTCGTTCATATAATTAATTTTTTTTTCAAATGTACCGTTTAAGCAAATAAAAAACCGCTTCAATAAATATTAAAGCGGCTTATAATTCAAAATGAATAATTCTTTATCCTTTTTTTGATACTTTGATTTTAGTTTCAGGAATTTTTATCATTTTCTTTGTCTGCATATTTCCGGCATATTTCATTGCTTCGTATGCATTTAAAAAACCACCACTCTTTGAAAGTTCACTTAAAGAAACCTTCTCTTTTGTTTCAGGATTATTTACTTTTTCTTTAGGTGCTACTGCTGATTTTTCAATAGCTTCTTTTAATTGTACAGCAGTTAGGTTGGGATAATATTCCAACAACAATGCGGCTGTGCCCGCCACAACAGGACAAGCCATGGAAGTACCGCTTAAGTTTCCATAATTATTGCCACCGGGCAAGGTGGAATAAATATTTACACCAGGTGCAAACACATCAACTTCTTTTTTACCATAATTGCTAAAAGAAGCAGTAAGCCCTCCATTTTTTAAATCACCCGATGCACCAACGGTGATAATATTGTCTGCTCTTCCTTTTCCATCTAAATAAAATGGATTAGGAAAATTATATGTCGTATCTACATTTTTAGAATCATTGCCGGCGGCATGCACAAGTAAAACGTTTTTACTTGCAGCATATCTAAATGCATCATCAACCCATTCTTTTTCCGGTGAGAAATCTTTACCAAAACTCATGCTTATTATTTGTGCGCCATTGTCAACAGCATAACGAATTGCATTTGCAATGTCCTTGTCATGTTCATCACCATCGGGTACAGCACGCACAGCCATAATTCTAACATTGTCTGCAATTCCATTCATCCCCTTGCCATTGTTTCTTACAGCAGCAATTATACCTGCGCAATGTGTACCATGCATGGGCGTGTTTGCTAACAAATCGTTGTTGCCGTAATTGCGATCGTTGATGTTTTTCTCATCGTCTTTCACAATATCTTTTCTGTATTCTTTAGGAGCCTCAGTTTTACGTACTTCGCTACTGAATTGTTCAATTAACTGTTCATTTGTGATCTCGGTAGAGTTATTGCCTTTGGAGATGTTTACCAGTATTGCTTTTGCAATTTCTGCTTCGGCATTTGTTGGTTTGTATGCTTCCATATCAATAATAGTATAACTAGTTTTGCCTATATCTTTCTTTATAGTTGAATCTCCTTGTATCAATTTTGCATACATTGACGCTACCTGTTTAATCTGCTCAGGATCTGCATCTCCGACAGTATTTTGTTTAGCTCTTTCAAAGTCTGCAAATTCTTTTTTATCTGCTGCAGATATTGCATCAGCGGAGGTTTTACCTGCCCATTTTGTTTTTAATTTATGGTACACTCTTCCTGCTTCATAACTATCTTCTTTTACATTTCTGCCATCCTTACCACCTAAAAAATTCCATCCATGCACGTCATCTATATAACCATTTTTATCATCGTCAATTCCATTTCCGGGAATCTCATTGGGGTTTATCCAAAGTATAGGTTTAAGGTCTTCATGTGTAGTATCAATCCCGCTGTCAATTACAGCAACAATTACTCTCTTACTCTTAAGCTTTTTTGATTTTACCAAATCATATGCTTTTTGCAAACTAATACCATTGTACCCGGTTGTTGCCGGATCAAGCAGGTACCAGTTCTTTGGTACTTCCTGTTTATTTTTTTGGGCAAATGCTGATACTCCAAAAAGTATGGCAGCAAAGGCTATTGTAGTAATTTTAATCATATTTTTAATTGAATTTTTTATAAAACGAAAATAGCACATACCGATAAGTAAATGTTAGCTTTCGTATATTTTGAGGAAATTTTGTGAAGTTGTTTTGGGGAGAAGACGAAGGACCATAGACTACAGACCATGGACAGAACCCATGACGATAAGAGGTTCTTCAAGGACAATACACATAGTTTTGCTAGATTGTTAATAAAAACAGACTGCATTACTTGCGCCCAAATACACATCTCACCATTCACCATTCACTTTTCACAACATTCACAAATCAAATCTTATCCCTTGTGCTAGCGGCAATTTATCCGTGTAATTAATCGTGTTTGTTTGTCTGCGCATGTAAACTTTCCAAGCATCACTGCCACTTTCACGGCCACCGCCGGTTTCTTTTTCGCCACCAAACGCACCACCAATTTCGGCTCCCGACGTTCCAATATTTACATTGGCAATTCCACAATCACTTCCCGCCTGCGATAAAAACAATTCAGCCTCCCTTAAATTATTTGTGATGATAGATGATGAGAGCCCTTGTGGCACGCCATTCTGCATGGCAATTGCTTCATCCATCGTTTTGTATTTCATTATATAAAGAATTGGCGCAAAGGTTTCATGCTGTACAATTTCGAAACTGTTTTTTGCTTCTGCAACGCAAGGCTTTACATAACAACCGCTTTCAAAAGCTTTCCCTTTTAAAACACCGGGTTCAACAATAAAATTACCGCCTTGTTCTTTGCATTTTTCTACTGCGTTTAAGTAATTGGTAACAGCATCTTTGTCAATCAATGGCCCGACGTGCATTTTTTCATTTAAAGGATTTCCAATTTTTAATTGACTGTAGGCGTTTACCAAACGCTCTTTAAACTTATTGTATATTTTTTCGTGGATGATCAATCTGCGGGTTGTTGTGCATCTTTGCCCTGCAGTACCTACAGCCCCAAAAACTGCTGCGGTTATGGCAATATTTATATCAGCTTCGCTGGAAATAATAATGGCATTGTTACCGCCTAATTCCAATAAACTTCTGCCGAGCCTTTCGCCAACAACGGCTCCCACGGCTTTGCCCATTCTTGTACTGCCTGTTGCACTAACGAGTGGAACTCTTTTATCTGCACTCATCCATTCACCAACATTTCTACCACCACTTATGAGTCCGCAAACACCTTCGGGTACATTGTTTTTCTTAAATACACTTTGTATTATTTGCTGACAGGCAACGCCGCATAAAGGCGTTTTTTCACTAGGCTTCCAAACGGTTACATCTCCGCAAACCCAAGCCAACATGCTGTTCCAAGCCCATACAGCTACAGGGAAATTAAATGCTGAAATAATACCAACAATTCCGAGCGGATGATACTGATCGTACATTCTATGTCCTGGTCTTTCGCTGTGCATTGTGGTACCGTGTAATTGGCGAGAAAGGCCAACTGCAAAATCACAGATGTCAATCATCTCCTGTACTTCTCCCATACCTTCCTGCAGGCTTTTGCCCATTTCATAACTCACAAGTGTACCAAGTTCTGTTTTAAATTTTCTTAGTTCCATTCCAACTAGTCTTACAATTTCACCACGTTTTGGTGCAGGCCACAAGCGCCATTCTGCAAATGCTTGCTGCGCTTTTTCAACGACGGTATCGTAAGCCTGTTTATCTGCTCCGGTTACAGTTCCAATTAAAACTGCGTCAACGGGGGAGTAAGAAGAAATTTTTTCTCCTTTTGATTTTACCCATTGCAGGCCGGTAGAAACGCCCTTGTTAGTTGCTGATATATTTAATGTTTGTAAGAAATTCATGTTGGTTTATTAATGGTGATGACAAGAAATAGTAAATACGAGAACAAAATATTGTTGTCAAAAATAAAAGTATAACAAAGTATTATTTTTTTTAGAAGAGTCCGTCAAATTTTTTGCTTAAAGATAATTCTGCATTTATTGAACAAACTTATAAAACAAAAAACACTTTCCCAATTAGAAAAGTGTTTTATTAAAATTGATGAATTTTTAAAAAAAGCTTTGAAATTTTTATAGTCCTTAAAAATTTTGAAATCTTGCCAAATCTGTAATCGTACCTCTTGTCTTTTCAATTTCTTCCCAATTTTTATATGGCAAATTATATTTGGGATCAATAAAATAACTTTTTATACGCCAAAAAGCGAATGGGTTTTTAGAAAATAATCTATATAAAACAGTATCCTTACTTTGTTGCTTATATGCCGTAAGCCATCTGTTCATCATTGCAGTATCCCTTCCCTTGAATTCAACAAATGTGAATTCACCGTTATCATTTGAATATTTAAAATGATTACTATCGCCAAAAAGAGAAAAAATTTCATGAACAGGCGAAATATTAGATCCTAGAACAATCAAAACAAAAAAAAATATAAATTTCATACATCTCTTAGTGCTGGTTTTCAAAATATAAAAATCTTTCAAGCGGATTAACTTTTTAAAATGCCTGGTATCTTTTATTTCTAACAAAATTTACAGGACGGTTCTTTTTTATTTCATCCCAATCTTTGTAGGGCATCTCATATCGCCAGTTGTACATATATTCATACCATCTCCAAAATTTAAAAGGTGATTTTTTATATAAACGATATATAATTGTATCATTTGAATTATTAGGAAATGTTCTAGCATACTCATCCCAGTCTTCTTTGTGCCTCTTCATTATATTTATATGAATATAGCTTCTATCTATTGGGTATTCTTTGACTGTTCTCAAACCACTTATATTAGAATATCTGTAATAATTATCATCCAGTTGTGTAACATTTTTAATGAGCCAAGTGTTGGATATCAAAATTATTGTGATAAATAAAATAACATATCTGCAGATATTGAAGTTCAGTTTCATAATACTAAAACTCTTGAAAACTGTTCGCATACTTTAATTCACCATAACCTCTTCTTTTTTTTATTTCTTTCCAATTTTTATAAGGAAGCCTATAACGCCAATTAAAAATATATTCGCCCCATCGCCAAAAATGAAATGGATTTATCTCAAATAGCCTATAAATTGTAGTATCCTTAGTATCTGGATGCATTTTTTTAAATTGCTCATTTTGGCTTATTGTTTTTACATATTCCTTATCAATCTCCCTGCCTTGGGATAAAATTTCCCATGAAGTGATTGTGCCATTGTAATTACTATATCTATAATACGCTTTATTAGCCCCGGAAATTTCTTTGATCCCAGGTATATTTGTAATAGTCATCAAAAAAAGAAATAGGATAAAACTATTTTTAAAAGTCCTGCCAGTTGTTGGAATTTTTAAGTTCATACGTTCTTTTACTTTTTATTTCATCCCAGTTTTTATAAGGCAAATTATATTTTGGGTCAGTAAAGTATTTTTTTATTCGCCAGAAGGCTAAAGGATTTTTTGAAAACAATCGATATAAAATTGTATCATTGGTTTTTTCTGAATATAGATTAAATACTTTTTTAAGCATAACAGTATCCCTTCCCTTGAATTCAACAAATGTGAATTCACCGTTAGCATTTGAATATTTAAAATGATCACTATCGCCAAACAGAGAGAATATTTCATGAACCGGTGAAATATTAGACACTAAACCAACCAATACAAATAATATTATAAATTTCATAAATCTTTTACTTCTGCGTTGGAAAAAATTAAAAATGTTTACAGCGGATTAATTTTAAAATGCTTGAAAACTTTTATTTCTAACAAAGTTTACAGGACGGTTCTTTTTTATTTCATCCCAATCCTTGTATGGCATGTCATATCTCCAGTTGTACATGTATTCATACCATCTCCAAAATTTAAATGGAGACTTTTTGTATAAACGAAAAATGATCGTATCATTTGCATTTGAAGTAAACTGTTTTTGATACAATGCCCAATACCCTTTTTCTAATTTAAAAACATTATTTATATAAATTCTATCTACTGGATATTCCTTAACAGTTATTAATCCAGATGTATTAGAGTATCTGTAATAATTATCATCCAATTGGGTAACGTTTTTAAAAAGCCAAGTATTGGATATAGTAATAGATAAAATGATATACAATAAATATTTGATTTTTTGTTTTACATTAAGGGCATTCTCCATGGCTTATCATTGGTTTGAATAATACATTAACTTCTATATTTTGACTTTCACTTCCTCCTTGAGATTTTAGCGTATTCAAAGTATTGTATAAACCTGGAGGACTAGAATAAATAACATTGTATATAGGTACTATAATTGGTTCGGAAGCGATTGGTGTTGCTCTTACTGAATTAAATAAGTCTAATGCATAGTCTGTACAATTATTATATATTAAGGAATACCGTTTTAAAGATTTTGAAATTGCATTCTGTTTGAGTAAATCGAATTGTGCTTGAGTAAGATTCATTATTATTTTAGCATTAAATTCATGCTCATTTAAAAGTGCACCGTTGTTGACCATTTTACTATTAACGTATAAACCAGTTAAATTTAAAATTGATGTGGGATAAAACCCAAAAGATTAAGTTATAGAGTTACTACCATTTGTTTTTGTGACAGTTAAAAAAGTATGACCTACATCTCCCACACTTGCAATTGGCCAATTTGGATTTCCATTAACTGGAATATCAACACAAAGTTTAACGGAATATGTAGCTCCTGCGTCAGGTAATAAATTAAAGCAATTAAAGATTTTTACTATGTCGACTGGTGGATCACCCGCATTGCTGTCAACTAATGTAACAGGTTCGTTGGCTTCAATTGGCTCCCATCCAACAGGTCCTCCACCACAACCTGAAGGTAAATTGCCATCGACTATCTGCCTTCCCATGCAAGGATCACCCGTTGGTGAACCGCCAGTATCACCAGTTGGACTACCTGTACCGCCAGTTCCACTACCGGTACCACCACTGCCATGATTATAGGGAGGATAATTGGGGAGGTTTGAACCATCGCCAAAAGGAAAGCAAAGCCAAATATTGATATCAACAAAAGGCATGATTTGAAAGGTAACAGCAAAGCACCATGAAGGTGTTACTATTGTTGCCATTGCTTTATTTACTTCGTTTATTTTTACCTTTGTAACAGCTTGTCCACTTTGCTGAAAAAGTGTGGTATCTGTCATAGCAAAAAGACTATCTCCTGTCACTTCTTTTTGAAGCTGCATCATTACTAAGGCGAATTTTTGTTGTGTAAATACAGTATCATTATAATCTTGGCTTGAAGGTAAAGTGCCATAATCATTAGCATTGTACATGAACAGTTTTACCGAGTCGTAAACTTCAGCTTGAATAAACCCTGTCAACGAACTATCTGCTATTGTACTAAAGGGGAGCAGTACGGTAGTATCACCTTCTGCTGCAAAGCCATTTCTAAACATAGTTTTATCACGAAATGAAATTTCTGCTTGTCCCCAAAGGACAGAACCGTTTTTAGATGCAAATTCAGCAATAAATCCGGGACGAATCTTATCTTGGTTTCTAAATTCTTCTGCAATTCTTTTAACAACAGATGGAGCTGTAGCAGGTACTTTTAAGAAGTTTTCAATTAATTGTGTGTTTTGTATTGAACGAGGCTGGTCAATATTATCAATTTCTTTTTTACAGGAATTTAAAATAAATACAATTAATAAAATGGTAAGCAAATAAAATAAAAATCCTTTTTTCATATTTGTCAATTTTAGTGACCAAAATAACAAATCGTTGTTGATATAAAATTTGACATTTGTCAAATAATTTTATTTTCTAATTCTGCTCAATGTTTCTAAAGATATACCAAGGTAGGATGCGATATCGGTGCGTGAGGCGTTTTGGATAATTTCAGGATGCGTATTTAATAAAAAAAGATAGCGGTCTTCTGCTTTTTGCTTTCGCATACTAAACAACCTTTGCTCACTTAAGGCATAGTAATGTTGCGTTAAATGCCTCCCTATAAAATTTAGCTCCATAAAATTTTTGTAGAGATACTCAAGATTTTCATAACTGATAAAATGTACTATCGAATCTTCCGTAGCCTGAATAAACTCATAACTGAGCACCTGGTTATAAAAACTATTTACAGAAATTATTACATCGTTGGTTTTCATAAACCATTGTACAATCTCTTTTCCGTCACGCAAGTGAAAAGATTTAAAATAACCACTTTCTATAAAGTATATGTTTTTGCATACCTCACCTTCCTTTAAAATAAATTCCTTCTTAGCTACTTTCTCTTCTTTTAATAAATTTGTTAACTCATTTTGTAACTCAATAGATATTGGGAAAATATTATTGAAAAGCTGGTAAAGATTTGCACTCATCATTTAAGATTTAAACAAGTAGAAAAATTAGTGAGGAGGAATATTTTTACGAGAACCTTCAACAAAAAAATAGTTATGGTAAGGATGAAATAATGATGACATGTCAAGCCTAATTAATTAAGCATTCTTTGCAACCACTTTCAATAACTGTTTTATTTGATTGGCCTTATGCAACAATTCTTGTGGTTCATTGCTTAAAATGGTAACATGTCCCATTTTTCGGCCGGGCCTGGTTGTTTTTTTTCCGTAAATGTGGACGAAAACATTATCCATTGCAAGTACTTCTTTTAAACCTTCATATACAGCATCGCCTGTATGATTTTCTTCTCCAACAAGGTTCACGATGGCGGCAGGTAAAATATGATCTGTATTGCCCAGGGGATAACCAAGCATTACCCGCCATAACATATCAAACTGACTGCTGTAGCATGCTTCAATGCTGTGATGGCCACTGTTATGTACACGTGGCGCAGTTTCATTTACAAAAATATTATCATTCTGATCAGTGAAAAGTTCTACCGCAAAAATGCCTGCACTTTTTAATTCCTTTACCACTTTTAAAGCTACTGCCTCAGCTTTCCACATTATTTTTTCAGGTATTATAGCAGGGCAAATCTGGTAACTCAATAAATTTAGTCGTTGATCTACCACCATATCCACCGGTTCATAAATTACAGTCTCACCGGTTTGGCTTACTGCAATAATCATGGAGAGTTCCTTTTTTATGTCCACCATTTTTTCTAACACAGCTGGCGCATCAAAACCTTTTCCAAGATCTACTTCTGTATGCATCAATTCAACCCCCTTGCCGTCATAACCACCCTTTGCAAGTTTGTGCACAGCAGGTAAAAAATGTTTGTGTTGATGAAGGTCAGTTTTTGAGTTTGTAACAACGAATTCGCCGGACGGAACTTCAATTGCTTTGTAAAATTCTTTTTGTAAAATCTTACTTTTTATAATTTTTAATGCAGCTACATTTGGAAAAATTTTTATTCCCTCATTTTCTAATTGCTGTAATGCATCTTCATTTACATTTTCAATTTCTATGGTAACAACATCAAGTCCTTTTCCAAAATTGTAAACATCGTCAAAGTTTGTAATATCTCCCTTAGTAAAATGGTGGCAAAGATGAGCAGATGGGCATGTGGAATCATTCTCTAAAATATAAGTCTCGACAGGGTAATTTGCTGCAGCTTGCAACAACATTCTGCCTAATTGCCCGCCACCCAAAATTCCAGCTTTTATCATAGCCTCAAAGATAAGGCAGTAAAAATTTGTTTTAAAAAACTCTGATATACCGACATGTTTTTGATTATTATTGTAGTCTAAGTCTTAACAATTCATTCATAAATAAAACTTCAATGAGATTAACTACCAAAAACCGGCTGCTTGTTATTGCCCTACTTTTTTGTACTGGAAGTGTTTTAGCTCAAAGTCCTGGTGGCAAATCGCCCGGCGACACAGCTATGGCTGTTGCTGACACATCTAAAAACGCAAAATTAAAACCACCTTCAAAAGGTCCGAGACCTTACTCGGAAATTATTACCGCAAAAGCAAAGACAACATTAGGCATGTTTAAAGTTCATTTTTTGGACGATAAATATTTCTTTGAAATCCCTAAAAATTTATTAAAAAGGGAAATTCTTGTAGTAAACAGAATTTCGAAAGCACCTACAACCGGTCGTAATTCCGGTCTTTCTTATGCAGGTGATGATATCGGCTCAAATGTAATATCATTTGAAAGAGGACCAAACGATAACATCTTTTTGCGCACCATCTCATTCGCAGAATACACGAAAGATTCTACCGCTCCAATGTTTTCTTCCGTAAACAATTCAAACATACAGCCCATTGAATTTGTATTTGATATTAAAGCATATTCAAAAGATTCATCTGCAGTAGTAATTGATGTTACAGACCTTGTAAATGGAGACAATAGTGTTTTGTTTTTAGACAATGACATTAAAAAAAGAGCAAATCTTAGCTCAATACAAAAAGATAAATCTTACGTAGTAAATGTAAAAACTTTTCCGATAAACGTAGAAGTTGTTACTGTAAAAACTTACTCGAGTTCTCCTGCCGCAGCTAATTCAGGGAACGTAACATTGGAGCTAAATAGCTCAATGGTGTTGTTGCCGCAAACTCCTATGCAATCACGATATTACGATCCAAGGGTAGGATATTTTACTGTTGGCTTTACTGATTTTGATGTAAACCCACAAGGTGTTAAGAGAATTTCTTTGGCAAAGCGCTGGCGCTTGGAACCAAAGGAAGAGGACATGGATAAATATAAAAGAGGGGAGTTAGTGGAGCCAAAAAAACCAATAGTGTTCTACATCGATCCTGCAACGCCAGAAAAATGGATTCCATATTTAATACAGGGTGTAAATGACTGGCAAACTGCTTTCGAAAAAGCAGGTTTTAAAAATGCCATCGTTGCAAAAAGAGCACCAACAAAAGCAGAAAATCCAGAGTGGAGTTTAGAAGACGCACGTTTCTCAGCCATTGTTTACAAACCATCTACCATACCTAATGCAAGCGGACCAAGTATTGCTGACCCACGCAGTGGAGAAATTATGGAGAGCCATATAAATTGGTATCATAATGTGATGTCGCTTATTCATAATTGGTATTTTGTACAGGCAGCACCAAATGATGTTCGTGCAAGAAAAATGATTTTCGATGATGAGTTGATGGGTCAACTGATCCGTTTTGTATCTTCTCACGAAGTTGGACACACACTTGGGTTGAGACATAATTTTGGATCATCATCAACGGTGCCGGTTGAAAAATTGAGAGACAAAGCGTGGGTAGAAGCAAATGGGCATACACCATCAATTATGGACTATGCACGTTTTAATTATGTTGCACAACCTGAAGATAAAATTGGGCCTAAAGGTATCTTTCCAAGAATAGGCGATTATGATGAATGGGCAATTAATTGGGGTTATCGCAGATTTGATGAATACAAAAGTGCTGATGCAGAAAAAACTGCCATGAATAAATGGGTGATGGAAAATATGAAGAATAAGCGCCTGTTTTTTGGAGATGGAGAATCTAACAGAGATGATCCACGTAACCTTTCAGAGCAGGTTGGAGATGATGCAGTAAAAGGTAGTTTGTATGGTATTAAAAACTTGAAAAGAATAATTCCAAACTTAACTGACTGGACAAAAGTTCCAAACGAAGATTATGCTAATCTTGAGATGATGTATGGTGAAGTAACAAGCCAGTTTAACAGATACAACAACCATGTATTAAGGATAATTGGCGGAATTATGAAAACACCAAAAGTAACCGAAGAGCCGGGCGTTGTTTTTGAAGCTGTATCAAAAGCAAAGCAAAAAGAAGCTGTTAATTATTTAAACGAAAACCTTTTCAAAACTCCTGATTGGCTTTTTAACAACGATGTTTATGCTAAAATAGGCCAAAATGGTTTGAAAGTAGTTGGAGATTTGCAGGAAGGAATTATAGGTAGTTTATTTAGAGCTGGTACTTTAAATCATTTGGTAGAAGCTTCTACACTTCCGGGTAATGATTATGCCTACAGTATTCCTGAATTGTTGACTGATGTAAAAAGAGGTATTTGGAGTGAACTCGCCGCACGCAAGCCAATAGACGTTTACCGCAGACAATTACAACAGATGTATGTTGATAAAATGAATACAGTACTAAATCCACCACCGCCTGTGGTGCTACCTCCGGGTCTTAATCTTGGTCGTGGATTTGCACCCCCGGTAGATAATGATTACGTGGATGTACAGGCTTCTGTACGTGCTCACCTTACCTCATTAAAAGCTGAAATAAATGCTGCTGCACTTGGTTCTACTGATCAAATGACAAGAATTCATTTGAAGGAAATGAGCAGAAGGATTGAGAAAGCCCTTGATCCTAAAAAATAATATTATCTATTTACTATTTAAAAAAGAGACCTGTTAAGGTCTCTTTTTTATTTTTATGTGGCTTATATTTTCACGAAAGTCTTGCTGTGATAGAATTTTGCATTGTTCTTTAGGTAATAAAATATTAAATTTGTGAAGAATGACGCCTGATTACGCCCATAAAATTTTTACTGATAAGCGCTGCAACTATAATTTGTTGATGGAAGTGCTGGCTATGGATGGTGTAAAATAAAATCTCATACGCATCGGATATGGTGCAATATTTTAAACAAAATTTAATATGGAGTTGACTACAAAATGTGCAATGGCGTAAATGCTGGGTATAATGCTGTTTCTTCTCAGTAAAAAAAGTGAAATGGAAAATACGACAACAATAAATCAAAATAATACTTCCTCATCAGCAGATTTTTTGCCTTTAATGGGTACAGATTATGTGGAATTTTATGTGGGAAACGCAAAGCAGTCAGCTCATTTTTATAAAACCGCTTTTGGGTTTCAAAGTTTGGCCTACGCAGGGCCTGAAACTGGATTAATGGACAGAGTTAGCTATGTTATTCGGCAAAATAAATTGACTTTTGTATTAACGACTGCCTTGCGGGAAGACCATGAAATAGCAACACATGTAAGCAAACATGGGGATGGTGTAAAAGTATTGGCTTTAATGGTGGAAGATGCAAAGGATGCTTGGGAGCAAACTACTAGCAGAGGTGGTAAAAGTTACTTGAGGCCACAAAAATTGAACGACGAAAACGGCGAAGTTGTTATTAGTGGCATTCATACCTATGGTGAAACCGTACATCTGTTTATTGAAAGAAAAAATTACAAAGGTATTTTTATGCCTGGTTTTAGAAAAATGGAAAGTGTTTACAATCCTTCATCAACAGGGTTATTATATGTTGATCATTGTGTGGGAAATGTTGGCTGGAACCAAATGAACCCTTGGGTTAAATTTTACGAAGAGGTCATGGGCTTTAAAAATATTTTAAGTTTTGATGATAGCGATATCTCAACTGAATATTCTGCTCTCATGAGTAAAGTTATGAGCAACGGAAACGGTTTTGTAAAATTTCCTATTAATGAACCTGCCGAAGGAAAGAAAAAAAGCCAGGTGGAAGAATATCTGGATTTTTATAATGGCGAAGGTGTACAACATGTTGCGATAGCAACCAACGATATAGTTGCCACGGTAACAGATTTACAAAGTCGTGGTGTTGAGTTTTTAAAAATACCGCCTAGTTATTATGTTGATGTGTTGGATAGGGTTGGTAAAATAGATGAAGACCTTGCACCTTTAAGTGAATTAGGGATATTGATAGATAAAGATGAGGAAGGTTATTTGCTACAAATTTTCAGCAAACCCTTGCAGGATAGGCCAACTTTGTTTTTTGAAATTATACAACGCAAAGGAGCAAAAAGTTTTGGGAAAGGAAATTTTAAAGCTTTGTTTGAGGCTTTAGAAAGGGAACAAGATGCAAGAGGTAATTTATAAGGAGGGAAATGAGAATTATTCGGGTAATTTTTAACAGACTTAATTGAATATTTTCAATACTTTAGCCTAACCAATATTAAAAAACATTTTTTATTTTATATGAATAACAAATTGTTCAGGCTAGTCTGTTTATTTTTTATTTTTCTGAGCTTTGCATTTTTCGCCTCTGCTCAAACAGTATCGGGACCAAAATATTTTTTAAAGTCCACTGAAGGAGCTAGCCGTTTTGAAGACTCATTAAAAAAGCAGTTTGAAAAGCAAAACCTTGTTTGGCCTCCCCAAGCAATGTATCTCCGATCTTTTAAATATGACAGGCAGCTAGAAATTTGGGTAAAATCAGCTGATAAAGGACCCTATAAATTATTTAAAACTTATAAGGTTTGCCAGCAAAGTGGTGCCATGGGCCCCAAACGAGTTGAGGGAGATTATCAGGTGCCGGAAGGATTTTATTACATAAACGAGTTTAATCCAAATAGCAGTTACCACCTTTCTTTAGGTCTTAATTATCCAAATGCATCTGATAGAATTTTAAGCGATGCCAACAGACCTGGTAGCGCAATTTATATTCATGGTGATTGTGTTTCTACAGGCTGTATTCCTATTACAGATGCACCAATTGAGGAATTGTATTTTTTGGCAAGCAATGTTAGGAACCAAGGTCAAGAATTTATACCAGTTCATGTTTTTCCTGTTAAGTACAATGTAAAAAAGTCAATGGATTTTTTAGAAAATACAATGAAGGACAATAATTACCTGAAGCAGTTTAACAGCAACATTAAAGAAGTATTTGATTATTTTGAACTTAAGAAAGAGTTGCCCATTATCATGGTGAATAGAAAAGGAGAATATGTAGTAAACTAGTATAATTGATTATAAAAAATGCCGAAATATTTCCGGCATTTTTATTAGTTTCTTACAACAGCCTGCATCGTTTCAGGGGTTCTCTGTTGGAGTATAATATTTTTACCCTTCGTTAATTTTTCAATTGTTTCATTATCGTAGTGGCGAATGGTAAGTAGAGATAAATCTCTTTCTACATCTACGTCAAAAAGCAGAGACGCATCAGCAGCGATTTTGCCTGTTTTTTCTGTATGTCCATCAAAACAACAAACAAATGAAATGGCAGTATTTTGAGTAAGATTGGGCTGAAGTTTCACAGAATTAAATATCTTATGCAGCTGCCCCAAAGCCTTTCCTTCCATAAATGAGAAATCTTTTGAACGAAAATGTATAAGCACCTGCTGGCTTTTTAATACAATAATGGGCGGAAGTTCTGTTGCTTTTTCAGCGTTAATGATCGTGCCCGGAAGCGCAGTATCAAGGAAGCTTTTTACATATAGTGGTATATTTTTATTTTGCAACGGCTTAATCGTTTTTGGGTGAATCACCTGAGCACCGTAATAAGCCATTTCTATAACTTCGGTATAATTCAGTAAAGGTATATTTACTGCTTCTTTAAATTTGTTTGGGTCGGCATTCATTACAGCAGGAACATCTTTCCAAATTGTTAGGTTATCTGCATTTAAAATATTTGCAAAAATGGCGGCAGAGTAATCACTTCCCTCACGACCGAGTGTAGTACTTTCATTTTCATCCGTTGACCCGATAAACCCCTGAGTCATTATAACATCAAACTCATTAAAAAGCGACTCCACATTTTCTTTTATTTTGCCCTCTGTAAAATTGAAATCAATGCTGGCATCTCTAAAATTATTATCGGTTCTAAAAATATCTCTAACATCCAGCCATTTAATTCTTACATTTTGTTCTGCAAGATAATGGGCAACAATACACGTGCTAAATAACTCTCCACAACAAACTATCTGGTCATAGTAATAATCGTAACTACGCACAGGTTTATCGTGCAGCATCCATTCTATTTCTGTAAAAAAATCTTTTAGTTGGTCTTCGGCAGCTTTCCAATTATGTACCAATAAATATTTTACCAAATCGAGGTGGCTTTTTTTAATCTGCTCAAAAAGTGCAAGTGCATCGTCTTTTCTGTTATAGAAATAAGCTTCAGCAATTTTTTCTAGGCCATTGGTTGTTTTACCCATTGCTGATACCACGACCAATAATTTTTGATCTGCATTACCCTTTATTATGCTCCCTGTATTCTTTATTCTCTCAATACTATTTATTGAAGCACCACCAAATTTAAAAACACGCATGTATTACTATTATATTGTTAGTAAGATTAAAAAAGAGTGTACTTGTTAGGAGGATTTTGTAACCATTTTCTCCGGTGCTACTTTTTCTTTCTAATTATATTTACATTGCAAATCTATTATCAAAAAAATAATATCTAGATATTTTATCTGCCTGCATCTTGATTAGAACATTTTAATTCTTAATAATAAAATATGCCTACAAACAGAAACATTCTAACACTCGATGAATTTACAATTCAAGAAATGAGAGCCTTTCCTTTAGCCACAGGTGAGTTTGCGGGGTTGTTAAGAGATATTGGCCTAGCATGTAAAAGAGTTAACGTCGAAGTTAACAAAGCAGGATTGGTTGATATTTTAGGTGATTATGGTACAACTAACGTACAGGGCGAAGAAGTAAAAAAGCTCGATATTTTTGCAAATGACCAATTGATGGGTGTGTTGCGTCATGGCATTAGCTGTGCAGGAATTGGCAGTGAAGAATTGGATGATATTGTGATATTTGATGATGAGACTAGCAATAAATCTAAATACGTTTGTCTTTTTGATCCATTGGATGGAAGTTCAAATATTGACGTTAATGTTTCTATCGGCACTATTTTTAGTATTTACAGACGTGTTAGTGAATTGGGGAAGCCTGCTACAAAAGAAGATTTTCTGCAGCCCGGCAATAAACAAATAGCTGCTGGTTACGTGGTATTCGGTTCATCAACCATGTTAGTCTATGCGACCAAAAGAGGCGTAAACGGGTTTACCCTTGACAGGCAGATTGGAGAATATTTAATGAGTCATCCTAATATAAAATGTCCGCCGGATGGAAAAATGTATTCCGTAAATCATGGTAATTTTTTCCGATATGATCAACCTGTAAAAGAATACATAACAGCGTGTCAGAAAAAAGATAAATTGACAGGCGGTCCATATACCCAGCGTTATATCGGCAGCATGGTATCTGATGTTCACAGAAATTTAATTAAAGGAGGGATTTTTTTGTATCCTGGCACAACTGACAAACCGGGTGGTAAACTAAGGTTATTATATGAGTGTAATCCGTTTGCGTTTATAGTTGAAAAAGCAGGAGGGAAAGCCACCAACGGAAAAATTAATATTTTAGATATTGTTCCTACTGAACTACACCAGCGGACACCCTTTTTTGTGGGATCCATAAATATGATGGAAGAATTAGAAAGTTATTTATATGCAACAGCAAAGGGGGATACAGTTTAATTTTGAATAATAGTTTTAGTTGTTTGATTGACTAACTTTACAGCAATGCAAAATTCAATAATAAAGGTTGAAAACCTTGTAAAAAATTACGGTCAGTTTGAAGCTGTAAAATCGGTTTCATTTAATGTTGAGGAGGGTGAAATTTTTGGCTTGTTAGGTCCAAATGGTGCCGGCAAAAGTACAACCCTCGAGATCATTGAAACCCTACGCCCAAAAACTTCAGGAAAAGTTTGGGTAAATGGTTTTGATCTTGACAAAGAGCAAAGCGAAATAAAAAAGATAATTGGCGTTCAGTTGCAAACATCAGGATTTTACCCGGGCTTAAATTTACTCGAATTAATTAAACTTTTTAGCGGCCTTTACAACAGAAATGTAAATGCTTTGGAACTGCTTGAAAAAGTGAATTTAGTAGATAAGGCAAAAAATAAAAGTAAAGAATTGAGCGGTGGGCAAAAGCAACGGTTTTCAATAGCCACCACCTTAATAAACAATCCCAAAATTATATTTTTAGATGAGCCTACAACAGGTTTAGATCCGCAAGCTCGTAGAAATTTATGGGACTTAATTAGGGAAATTAGGGCAGCAGGTACAACCGTTATTCTTACTACACATTATATGGATGAAGCTGAGCAGCTTTGTGATAGAATAGCCATTATGGATGAAGGTAAAATTATAAAACTAGATACGCCCGATAAGATGATAGACGAATTGGTGGCAACAGGTTTTGAGCGCCCTAAGCAGGTAAAGGCTGCTAACCTCGAAGATGTTTTTATTCAATTAACAGGAAAAGAAATGCGACCAGATTAAATAAATACTATTATTAAAAACTTAAATGACGGAACTATAAAAATGAAAAAATTAATGTTGACTGCGATTGCAGCTATTCTCTTATTGAATGTAAATGCCCAAAAAAAAGTATTGCCTGTAAAAAAAACTTCTACAGTTGCAGTAAAACCAAATGTAGGCTTTAAAAATGCGGTAGATAGTTTTAGCTATGCAGCCGGTATGAATATCGGCGCAAGTCTTATGCAGGCAGGTGCCACAAAAATTAATTCAGCATTATTTGCAAAAGCTTTGAATGATGTGTATTCAAAATCGAAAACAGATTTAACCATAGAACAAGCTGGTATCACACTACAACAAAAACTTCAGGAATTTACAAAAAATAAAACTGATGCCCAAAAGCAGGAAGGTCAAACATATCTTGATGCAAACAAAAAACGCAATGGTGTTATTGCCTTAGCTAATGGGTTACAGTATGAAGTAATAAAAGCTGGTGAGCCTACCGGACCAAAGCCGCAAACAGTTGATACAGTCGTTGTGAATTATATCGGCACGCTGGTTAACGGAACCGAGTTTGACAATTCTTTTAAACGGGGTAAACCAATTTCTTTTCCACTTACCGGAGTTATTAAAGGTTGGACAGAAATTTTACAGTTAATGACAAAAGGCTCGCATTGGAAAGTGTATATCCCGGGCGATTTAGCTTATGGTGAATATCCTCCGCAAGGTTCACCAATTTCGCCAAATGCTTTGCTTATTTTTGATATGACTTTAGAAGATATTAAACCTGCAAAAACTGCAGAAACAAAATAAATTATGGAAGATTTAAGTTATCCAATAGGCAAATACATTGAACAGCCATTTTCCGAACAACAATTAAAGGAGTGGTTGCTTGATATAGAAGTGCTGCCAAAAGCTTTGGAATACTCCATTACAAATTTAGATGCTGCGCAATTAGAAGAACCTTACCGCCAGGGCGGTTGGAACAGTAGGGAAGTGGTGCACCATGTTGCAGACAGCCATATCAACGCTTTCATGCGTTTTAAACTCGCACTAACTGAAAATAATCCAACCATTAAGCCATATAACCAACAAGCATTTACACAATTAAGCGATGTAAAAAACATCCCAATAAATGTGTCTATTACTTTGTTGTATGCGTTGCATGCACGCATGCTAGAGCTTTTAAAAAATATAAAAGGCGATGATTGGCACCGCACCGTAGTGCACCCTGAGTATGGGAAACAAATGAGTAATTGGTATTTACTTGGTCAGTACGCATGGCACGGCAAACACCACATAGCACATATAAATAAATTACGAGAGCGAAAGGGTTGGTAATATGTTTTGGGGCTTTCAACATACTACAATTTTCAACTTATAATCGGGCTCATATTCGTTGCAATCTATTGTTCGTGCCTCACAATAGTATTTTCACTTCTATCCCGCAGCCCTTCAAAAGTGTAACATTTTCATCTTTTATTATGCATTAGATTGAAAATAATTTTCTTTTTCCCCTAATAATTTTTTATGCCTTTTACAATACTTACCAAAGAATACATTAGCAACCATCAATATTTTACTGCACGAAAAGATAGTTATCAAACACCCACAGGAAAAATAGTAGACCCTTATTTCGTAGTTGAACTACCTGAATGTGTCTTGGCAGTTGCCATCACACAAGAAAATCAAGTTTTAGTGGTTGAGCAATACAGACATCCTATTCAGCAACAGTCCATAGAATTTGCCGGTGGTTTTATTGATAAGGATGAAACCCCTGAAACTGCCATCAAGCGTGAATTACAGGAAGAAACTGGTTACAGTTTTACAGGTTATCATTACCTCGGTAAAACATATTCAAACCCAGGCGTATTAACCAATGCTACTCATTTATTTTTAGCAACAGGCGGCGAAAAAACATCGGAACAATCGCTTGATGCCAACGAAGAAATAAAAATTATGTTGAAGCCTTTGGATGAAGTAAAGCTAATGATCGATTCTTATCAATTTAAACAAAGCATGCACGAACTTTGTTTTTACAGGGCTGCAAAATTCTTGAATAGCTTATAAAAGTTCAGATTCGGCGATTATAAAAAAACTGCCGCAAATCATAATGACGTCTTTTTCGGTAGCATGTTGTTTTGCGCTAATTACAGCCTCATCTACTGTTTCAAAATATTCTCCGACCAAGCCTGCTTTTGCAGCTTTTTCTTGCAAGTCAATATTTAGCATTGCTCTTGGTATATGGGCATTTGTAAAATAATATCTGGCATTATCTGGAAAGAGTGTCAACACATTTTCTACATCTTTGTCTTTCACAAAACCGAGCACAAAATGAAGTTGAGCTGTCGGGTAATTTATATTTAACTGGTCAATTACTTGCTGTATCCCGTCTTTGTTGTGAGCAACGTCAGCTATGATAGTTGGACGTTGTTGTAAAATTTCCCACCTGCCACGCAAGCCGGTAATTTCTTTCACCTTTTCAATTCCATTGTGCAGTGCTTCTTCCGGGATTTTGATTGCAAGTTGTCTGAGTTCTTTTACTGCAGCCAACACGGTACAAATATTTTTTGCCTGATACAACCCCGATAATCCACATCTAAACTTTTCAATAACATTTTCAGCCAAGTCTTTTACATTACAAAGCAACAATTCTCCTTCAACATCAATAAACGACGTAATAAAGTTTTCTTCTGCAAATTGTATGGAAGTTTTTTTGTCCAAAGCAGTTTTAATAAAAATTGGTTTTGTGTTTGTCAAAGTTTCACCAACCACTACTGGTACTTTTTCTTTTATAATACCTGCTTTTTGTGTTGCAATTTCTTCAAGGGTATTACCTAAAATATTTTGATGGTCGTAGCCAATATTAGTAATAATTGAAAGTATAGGCATTATTATATTGGTACTATCCAGCAGCCCACCAAGTCCAGTTTCTATCACAGCAAAATCAACCTGTTGTTCAGCAAAATATTCAAATGCCATTGCCACAGTAACCTCAAAAAAAGAAGGCTCAATTTCTTTGTTAATCATTGTTGTTCTTTCAGTAAAATCAATCACAAATTTCTCCGAAACCATTTCGCCATTTACCCGAATTCGTTCTCTAAAATCTTTTATATGTGGAGATGTATAAAGCCCGATTTTATAACCGGACTCCTGCAATATTGCAGCAAGCATGTGCGAAGTACTGCCTTTGCCATTTGTACCGGCAATATGAATTGTTTTATACCTGTTTTGAGGATTACCAATGCTCCTGCAAAGAGCTAAGGTATTGTGTAAATCTGTTTTGTAGGCTGCGCTGCCAATTCTGCTAAACATAGGCAATTGGCTATACAAATAATCCAATGTTTCTTTGTAGGTCATCATTGTTCAAAATTAAAATATTAAAACAATGTAGGTTATACTAAATACAATTTACTGCACATTAAAATTAAACTGCACCGTCACCAAACTTTCATCATCGGCTTTATCAAATTGCATAGTTCTAAGATAGCCGGTAATTGCATTTGCATAATCTCTGCTAAAGCTTGTACTCCCTTGGCCTATTCGAACAAATGTACCAACACCCGAAGGTGAAACTTTTATAACCGCATTAATGGTAGCTTTCGCCAACTCGCCGGTAAAAGAATAATAACGCACTACTTTTCTATTACCACTTATTACTTTTGGCCCACCCACTTTGCCGCCAGGTGTGTTGCCATAGGAATCTTTATTGCCCGTTGGGTCACCTGCATCTCCCTTTCCATTTTTGTTATTTCCCTGCATGGTGTAGCCATTATCTTCCGTGGCATTGTTTCCGTTTTTCGTTCCTGGTCCGTTATAAACCAGTTTTGGCGTTTTAGGTTTGGGTGCAGGCACTACAGCCGTTGTAGGTGTAGCAGTTGTTGTTTTTACAGGGACTTTTTTTTTAGCAGATTTTAAAACAGGTGCTGCAACTTCCTCTGCATTATCATCAGGAGTAACTTTTTCTTCTACTATTTCTTCTTTCTGGGTAGAGGGCTGTGGTTGTGCAGCAATTTCTTTTTCCGGTTTGCCTGGGCCTTTAATGAGTGGTTGCGTTTCGCCAAAACCCTCATCGTTGTTGCCTAAATTAATTTCCATCAAATCTTGCACTACGGGAAGGGAAGGGGGCAATACTGTCCAACTAATAAAAATAAACATAAGCAGCAAAGCCCCACAAATAATTGCGGTGTAGGTCAGCGCTTTTCTGTGTCGTTCTTTATCAAAATTATTTGCCATGCTATAAAGTTATATTTCTCTTTTGTATTAGATGATACAATTCTAAAAATTTCATGGAATCAAAAATTATTTTAACAATTTTAGTTGTTACTACATTCTGTGTTCAAGCAATAAGTGCAATTTTTGCTTTTAGTAAATATACCTCATTAGGAGTTTGATAATTAAACTTTCTAACGGGTCTGTTATTAATCATTGTTTCTACTTTTTTTATATCACTATTTGTCACATTATTAAAGTCTGTTTTCTTGGGATAAAATCTTCTTATCACACCATTTCTATTTTCAATACTTCCCTTGTCTTGTGAAGTGTATGGTCTGGTAAAAAAAGTTTTTATATTAAGTTCTTTGGCAATTTCCTGATGTAAACTAAAAGCCTGGTCATTATCAAAAGTCATTGTTTTAAGGTGCTTATTATGTTTCATTCTTTTTAAAATCAGTCGTTTTATATGCGTTGGTTTTTTAGATGTTATTTTATCTATTGTGGTAATCATTGTTGCTCTATCTAAGGTTACCAGCAAACCGCTTTTATGGTTTTTCCCAATAATTAAATCTACCTCCATATCTCCTAACCTTTTTCTTCTTTCAACTATTACTGACCTTTTTTCTATTGATATTCTGTTGGGTATCATGCCTCTGCTATCCTTATAATTACCACGCTTTCTGCGTCTTTTACCATGTTTTAAAAACTTATATAGAGGCTTAAATTTCTCATCCTTTTTTTTATTGCCAAATTTAGTTTGCCATAAAAACTTATAAATAGTTTCATGGCTTACACCCTGCTTGTTTTCCTTTTTCCATTGCGCACTTATAAGCTCAGGACTCCAGTTTTCAATAGTCATTTTTTTATGAACCACTTCTTTTAATGATGTAGTAAATAAAATCTGCTTGGGTTTAATTTTGTGCCTGTTATCGGTTTTTGCCTGAGCTTTTTGGGCTACATATAATTTTGCTCCTGTTCCCCTTTTTGGAACGTTTCTTTTCAGCTCTCTGCTAATTGTGCTATTATTAACTCCTATAGCTTTTGCAATCTCACATTGCTTTAAACCCACTTTTTTTAAACCCTCAATTTGATACCTTTGCGCTAAGGTGAGCTGGAAATAGTTTTTTGTCATGCAACACAAATTTCGCTTTTCAGTTTCATCTTCTTTTGAGGGGTACCCCTCAAAAGAAGATGAAACCTATTTGTTGCACTTATTAATTGAACTTACACATAATCATTAAAAAATATTGAGAAATAATAGCCTTTTTAAAGCGGCTGCCTCTGCCCGGCTTCGTCGTTTATGCGGATTTTTTACCTGCCTTTGAGACAAAAGGGTAATAGCAAACAGCGGAACGAACGTTGAATTACGGCATCATGAACTGCTTCAAAATAAAAAGTAAATTATTAATACTGCTCGTTCTCGTTAGGGAACTCCTTACTTTTTATGTCTGTAATGTATTGTTTTACTGCTCCTGTAATTTGCTCATCCATATTTAAATATTTGCGCAAAAAACGTGGTTTAAATTCTGAATTTATGCCAAGCATATCATGCATTACCAACACCTGTCCATCGCATGCGTTACCCGCGCCAATGCCTATTGTTGGTATTTGTAAACTTGCTGTAACTTCTGCTGCAAGGCTTGCCGGAATTTTTTCTAACACAATTGCAAAGCAGCCTGCTTCTTGTAACAAAAGGGCATCTTTCTTTAACTGATCTGCCTCCGCATCTTCTTTTGCCCTTACTGTATAAGTGCCAAATTTATAAATACTTTGCGGAGTTAACCCTAAATGTCCCATAACAGGAACTCCACTGTTTACAATGCGCTTTATTGATTCTACCTCTTGCTCGCCACCTTCGAGCTTCACAGCATGGCCACCCGTTTCTTTCATTATTCTGATAGCATTGTTGAGTGCCTCTTTGCTGTTGCCCTGATAAGAGCCGAAAGGCATATCTACAACCACTAAACAACGATTAATTCCTCTTACAACACTCTGCGCATGGTATATCATTTGATCCATCGTAATTGGTAAAGTGGTTTCGTTGCCTGCCATTACATTACTGGCACTATCACCCACTAAAATAACCTCAATACCAGCTGCATCAAATATTTTTGCAAAAGAAAAATCATAGGCAGTAAGCATAGATATTTTTTCTTCCGCTGCCTTCATTTTCTGCAAAGTGTTGGTGGTTATTTTTTTTACTTCTTTATGGATAGACATGGGATGCTTGGTAAATTTAGTAGAGTGTAAATGTAAAGATTAGAAGGCAATTTTAAGAGCCGGTTTTAAATCTTTTATTGTCGCATTTTTATCCAATCGTTTTAGAAATAAATATGCTTCGGGAATAATACAGTAAACAATGTTTTTT